>NZ_CP054863.1 GCF_013459645.1 Martelella sp. NC20 | reverse complement strand
GAAACTATATCCCCTGTTTTGAGCTTGACATGGTTCTCTAGAATTTGAGGCTGGCATTCGCGGAAAAGGTCTGGCTGGTGAGATTGTCTCTGAGTTCCGCCTCGTAGCTTGCGCCGAAGGTAAAACGGTCCGACGCAATGGCATTGACAGAAACGCGGCCGATAAAGGCGTTGCGTCCGATATCCGCGCCGGATGCATCAAAGCCGCTGCCGAAGATGGCAAGGTTCGAGGACCGGTCCAGATCGCCGAAGTCATGGCGCCAGCCTGCGCTCAACACCGGCTCCAGCTTCAGCTCGTTGTCGAATGCAAAGCGATGCGAGGCGGACAAGGCCAGCGTGGTCTGCGTTTCGAAGAAGGTTTCATCCGGCAATGACAGCGCAAAAAGACTGCCCGTCTCGGTCATCGCATCGCGGTGGAAACCGCGATAGCCGAGCGTGGCGGATGGCGTCAGCGTCAGCGCCGCCATTTCGAAATCCTGAAAGGCACTAAATTCGGCAAAGCCGCCCATGCCGTGACCCGAGGCGTTGGCCATGGCGGCATAATTGCCGAGCGTGGTCAGCCGACTGGTTGAAAGGTCGCCATAGGAAAGCCCGCCGCGTACGGCCACGGTCGGGCCACCGGTTTCAAACGTGGCATAGGCTGCGGCTTGGTAGGTGCCGATATTGCCGTCGCCGTTCACATTTGCCGAGATGTCGGCATATTCATAGGAGCCCGCGACGCCGGCAATGGTCTGCCCGAAATGCCAGTCGATACCGAACGCACCATTATTGGCGTTGACGTCATAGCCGGAGATCGCGCCGGCGGAGCCTACATCCGTGTAGGCATGGTTGCCGCTGACCCAGACCTCACCAGCGCCATAGGGCGTCCCCGTCTCGGAGAGCCATCCGGTGGCAAGGCCCACCTGGCGCTCGCCGACGCGGTCGGCGAAGCGGCCGATGGCGCGGACGGCGCTGGTGCCTATCTCGGCATGGATCTGGCCGGTCAGCGACGAAAGCCCGCCGGCAAGCGCGTCGATGTCGGAGGCATAAAGCCTGTTGAAACTGTCATTATAGGCGGGATCGGGGCGCACGCCCGCCGCGGGCCGGCTTCTGTCGATCGCGGTGCCCAACGCCCTTTCGTTTTGCGTGGCGGAAACGCCGAATGCAGAAAGATCGGCATAGCGCTCCGGCGTGGCGGCCAGGGAAAGCGCATCCGCTGCGTAGAGCACGTCGAGCCGCGTGCCTGGAGCAAGGCCCGCATCCGGCTGGTCCAGGCTAGCGAAACTGCCCGTGACGCTGCCGTCGGCCACCTGAACAAAGGTGAAAAGTTCGCCGGGCATCGGCGTAAAGGCGTTGGTGGCGGCGCCGGAAATGCCGCGCAACCTTGGCTGAAGGGTGCCGTTGGCGGCGAAATCATTGGCCGCGCCGGTCACCAGAATGCGGTCATAATTGCCGGCGCCGTTCTCTGTCCCCGTGCCATCGACATCGATTTCCATGGTTGCCGTCGGCGCAAGGCTCACATTGCCGGCAATGGTCATCGTTCCAGGCGACTGGCCGGGCGCAAGCGTGCCCTCGACATCCACATCGGCCGCAACGCGCCCGGTACCGCCAAGCGTGCCGTTCCTGCCGACATGCAGTTCCGGCGTCGTCAGGGCGCCATCAACCGCCAGCAATCCGTCCTCGACGCCCGCGCCTTGTCTGAAGGCTGCGGCGTTGAGGATCGAAAGCGTGCCGCCGCCCTGCTTCTCAAGGCTTCCATCGCTCATAAACGAGACGATCCAGGTCGTGTCGGAGCCGTCCGCGCCAACCGTGTAGACGCCTTCGCCGGTCATGCCGACCGGGCCGACCGAAAGCGCGCGGTCAAGCCGCACCAGCCCCCAACCATAGACAGCGTCAATCCCCGCAGCGCCGAGATCCTCGGCGGTCATGAACAGGATTTCGACGATTTCCGCCGGGGTGAAGCTCGGATAGGCCTCGGTCAGGACGGCAACGGCGCCGGACACATTCGGAGCTGCCATCGAAGTGCCTGAGTAGGAATCATAGCCACTGGGGACCAGATCTTCAGGGACGGTCGAATAAATACCGCTATCCGCTCCCGATGGCTGATCCCCGCCCGGCGCGGCAATACACCACTCTTTTGCAACGCCGCATCTGTTGGAATAGCTGGAGATCTGATTATAAGCATCGAGCGCGACGACGACGACAATTCGACCGCGGGCAATGCCATCTTGTTTTTCTGCAGCCGCCAGTACTTCGGCGGAAGTGAAGCTGAGGTCAAGCCCGGTGCCATGATCATCATAGACCAGACTGCCCGAGGAGTTCGTAGCCGCTTCATTTTTCGGCTGAATGAAGGGGAAAAGGCCACTGCTGAAAGGATTTTCCGCAAGAACTGGAGCCTCAAGAAATTCGTTGCCTGCAGACATGACGATCACCTGACCGGCATCAAGGCTTTGCCTCATGGCTTCGGCGTCAGCCATGAACTGAGCTTGCTCCCTGACAGGTATATCCCAGGTTTTCTGATCCGGTTCAGCAGTGGAACCGAAACTGCCATTGATCACCTTCACATCCGAAAACTGCGACAGATATTCAAACCCTACAGTATCGGGAACGCGTGAACCGGTGATGGGCGCGCAGGTTCCATTCAACAGGGATGGCCCGCAATACTGCAAATCATCGATATCGAAATCCTCGCCGTTGACGAAGACTTCGCCATCGCCTCCCGGTATCGCTCCAACGGAGAGAATGGTTGCCTGAGAGGCAACCCCCTCCATGCCGAAACCGTTGCGACCTGCGCCAATAATCCCGGAGACATGGGTTCCGTGGCCATCGATATCATAGGGGTCGTCCGGACCTTGTTCGAAAGCGGCCTCAAACTGTTCCCGGGTCAGGTGCTCGCCCTCGACACTTGGGTCAAACCAGTGAAGGTAGCTTTTTGAACGAGGATCGACGCGACCATCAAATTCAGGGTGAACAGTCCCGTTGGGGCTAATGGCAATGCCTGTGTCAATAACGCCGACGACGACACCCTTTCCGGTAAAACCTTTCTCAAGCGCAGCATCGACATGCATGGCATCGAGCGAATAGTTGCGTTGATATTCACTGAGCGTATCTTTCGGAATGTTGGGATTGCCCCCGGGGTAAGGCGTGGCGCGCGCGGCTGGGGAGGATGCCAGAGGTTGCGTCCGGACCGTTCCGGACACCGACGCCTCGGGAAACAGGCTTGCGATGTGGCGGCCGGATGCTACTGCCTTGGAAATTGATGCGGCGAGATCGGGCCGGAGCCTTCGCGCCTCCGCTTCGATCAGGTCGGCGCGCTCAGGCGTCAGCCGCGCGTTCTCGACGATACTGGCAAGAAGCGATTTGCGACCAAAGGCTGTTGCCTCCTGCAGCGCCGCCCTTACCGCCACCGACGATTGATCGGCAACGGCCTCGCTCTCTTCGGCAGGTCTCGTCGGAAGATCGTCGGCGTGCGCGCCGGTCGCCAGCAGGGTCGAGGTCAGCAGCGCCGAGACGGCGATAGGCCCGAACCGGCCGGAGAAACGGGGGCGAGGAAAGGCAGGAGTTATGGGCATATGCATGTCCAATCATGACCGGTCACAAACGCGTTTCGACGCATCAAGGCGACAAGCGGTGCTGACCAGGCTGAAAAACCGACCTGCGTCCGCTCCGTCCCCCTACGCGAAACAGAACGCTCCGGTCATCTCACAGAAATGTTTGCTCAGTATTTGAAACGGCGATTTTCTTGACTTTTCGCAAGTTTCCACCGTCGGTGTCGTGGACGCGTCATCCGCCCTGGCCGCAGAAAATGCACCAGATTATCGCCGCCGCGCCGGGCTTAGGCCGGATTGGATACGCCGGATCTGATGCTCTCGCTGACGACATCGTCGCCAAAGGCCGCGGAGAAAGCGGCAATCGGCGCGTCCATGATGTTTCGGCGGTGCTCGAGTTTCTTGAAGCGGCGGCCGAAGACATTGTAGAGCAGTTGAAGCATGTGCGCCGCGATGGCCGATGTCAGCTCGGCGCCCGCGACCGTCCGGCTCATATGGCCCTCGTTCAGTTCGGGCGCGAGCAGCAGACCCAGGCGGGCATGCGCGAGCGGCGCTATCATGCGCAGACGCTCGGCAAGCGCCTGCAACGCGTCCAGCCTGTTTCCGGCGCGCAGTGCACCAGCCTTCAGCAGCATCAGATAGATGAAGAACTCCGTGCCCGGCTCGGCGAGTTCCAACGCCTCGTCGTAGAGCTGGCACGCGGCATCGATGTCCCCTTCGATCGCCGCGATTTCTCCCCGCAAGGCCGCCGCGGTGGCAAAGGCAGAACCATGTCGGAGAGCCTGATCCACCAGACTTTCGGCGAGCTCCGTATGTTCATTGTTGACGAACAGAAGCAGCTTGGCGACGGCCAGTCCCATCTCGGGCATCTGCGGCAACTCGCCCAGAACGGACAGGCTTGTCTCTTCAATCTCCCGCTCGATGGCCTGCCATTCATGCCGGGAAAGCCACTGATCCGGTTCACTCATGCTCTGCAGCAGGCGGGCATAGAGATTGAGCGCCCACATCACGCTCAGACGTTGGTCATGCGGACTTTCTGCCATGGCGCGCTCGAGCATGCGCGCATTGTCCCGCCAGCTGACCTTGGCGGGGTTGCCGCTGAGCGTGAGCGCCGCGTCATGCTGGCGGATCCATGGCGGCAAGTCATCGGGCAAACCACCGCTTGGCGGCGGCAGGGCGAGATGCGACCAGATGGCCTGCATGATGTCCTCGACGCCGAGTTCATTGCTGCCTGCGCGATGATCGACCCGTTTCATGCCGATAAACTGACCGGCATGCCTTAGAAGAAGCGCGGCGTGAAGAACCTCGTCATGAAGATGAAAGACCACCTCGATGCTGAAATGCCGCGTTTCGACCCTGTGGGACCCCTCGACAATCACCGTCCTGTCGGAACCGAGACCTGCCTGAAACGCCTGATGAAGCTGAGCGAGATAGCGCGCCGCCTCCGCGCCGCCCCGCTTCAGGCCGCGGATGGGTCCGATGATCAAAAACGCGTCCGGATTCTCTGCATTCACCGACGTGTGCGGCGCAATCCAGACATAGCCTTCGCCATACTGCGTTCGGATGAAGCGGGGCGTGCGCGGTGCGTCCTGAAGCTTGCGCCGGAGCTGGTTGATCAGGAAATCGACATGACGGTCGCTAACGGCGTCGCTTTGTCCGCCTAAAACAGAGAGCAGATCGCTGCGGCTGAGCAGGCGTTCGGTATTGGCCGTAAAGTGTTGCAGCAGAATTCTTTCCTGCCGTGTGAAGGTCAGTCGCGTACCGTCTCCATCGCGGTCAGCCGTCAGAAAATCCTCTGAAAATTCAATATCAAGATACCGCATGCACCGACCCTATGGTCTGGTCGGTTTATGGTAAAGCAAGCTATGCGGGAGGGGTCATCCTTCTAGCCGCTAAACGTGCTTTATCCCTCTTTGCAGATTGCAGGCGCGCCACGGCTAGCCCGTCTTATTCATGATCTGTCAGGTATTCTGGACATCAATCGCGGGACATGGGGCGTCGTTGTGTCTGTTTCACCTAGGTTGATCTGGGAGTTGGTGGCACGCGTTTGATATTAAAGGGTTTGGGTTCTGCGGGCATCGCCGCCCCTGCCTCCATGGCGCGCCCGGTTGCAAGGCGCCGGCGAGATGGCGGAAGAGCTCGGACTCGGGGCATGCGGCGGTGAAGGCCACGCGGACGCGCGAGGCGGTCTCGGTGACGCGGGCGCCGAGCTTGAGGAGGCGCAGCCTGAGCGTGGCGAACTCGGCCTTGCGCAGGCAATCGGTTGCGGGCACGGCGTCGCGCAGTGTCAGCATCAGCCAGTAGGCGGCGGTGTGCAGGGTGAGCAGTAGGAGGTGCGGTCGGAGGCAAGCTGGCTCTTGTGCATCTTGATCAGGTTCTCGGCCTGACTGCGGGCGCAGTAGAGAACGTCGTAGATGTGCCCGGCGGAGCCTTCACCGAGATTGGTGACGGCAAAGCGGATGCCAAGGCCCATCGTGGTCGCCTCGATGCGCGCGCAGACGCGGCGCTCCACCTTCCAGGATTTCGCCCTGTACCAGGTTGCGGCATAGTCGCTCAGCACCGGTTTCTCTTCAAGGGCGCGGCGGGTGCGGGTATCGTCGGCGGTCGCCTCGATGCGGGTTGTCGGCGCGCGCCGGATCATCCGGACGAGGCGGCGCAGATTACCACGGATTTCCTTGCCCGCCGGTGTCTTGCCGGGACGCAGGATCATGGCGCCGGGCCGGCCGGTGGCGGGGTGATAGATGTGGATCGGCAGGAATGGGTATTGAAGAGCGAGAGCTGCTGATGGCCGTGAACGACATCCACCGTTTCGTCGATGTCGAGGGTGACAGTTTCTAGCGCGTGGCATGGTTCGACAGCCACAGATCGACCAGAACCCGACCCAGGCAGCCGCTCGGTGACGGCCAGAAGCATGAAGCCGCCGTCCGAGGTGATGCGGCCGCCATCGAACGCGGCTGTGATCTTCTTGGCGCACACGGCTGGAAAAGCAGCCGGCGGCAACGTATTGTCGGTCATGGTGGGTGTGGGTCACGAGATGAGGTGAAGGGATTGGTATGGACAGCCGAACCTTACGCCAAATCGATCGCTGAAGCTGCATCCGCCAGCCTTTTCAAGCCGCGTCGTGAACAAGACGGGTTAGGGCCCTTCGTCGTTCGGCGCTTTGCCGGCGTTCTCCTTGGTCGCAACGTCTGCGATCGGCCTGGGTTCGTTGTAATCGCCCTTGGCGAGATAGACGGTGGAGGTGGGATAGGCAAAACCGGAACCGTGGCGCTCGACGATGTCGCGAATCGAAAGCAGCAATTGCTCCTGCACCTCCAGGAAGACGTTCATGTCGGTAGCCGAGATATTGGCGTAGATATCGATCAGCACGGCCGAATCGCCATATTCCACGAGCCGGACACGCCTCGGCGATTCGAGCACGGTTTCGTAGGATGCGAGAAGCGTCCGGATATCCTCCATGACCTTGTACAGCGTGTCGGCGTCAGTCTCGTATCGAAGGCCGATTTTGTGCCTGAACAGGAAAACGTCGCGTCGGCTGTAATTGGTGATCTTGCGCTTCACCAGATCGGCATTGGCGACGATGATGAGGGTGCGGTCGGGCGCGCGGATGCGCGTCGAACGGATGCCGATTTCCTCCACCGTGCCAGCGGTATCGTCGAACTGGAAGAAGTCGCCGACCCGCACGATCCGGTCGGCGTAGAGCAGCACGCCGCTGATGAAGTTTTCAAGCGTCGGCTGGGCGGCGAGCGCGATTGCCAGGCCGCCGACGCCGAGACCGGCGACGACGCCGTAGATCGGAATGCCGATCTGGGTCGCGCCATAGCCGAGCACGATGATCGCCACGATGAAGGACATCACCTGGAATCCGGTGCGCAGCAGGCTGGCATCCAGCGAGGCATTGCTGACGGCGGGATTGCGGATGGTCCACATATAGAGCGTCTGCAGAAGCTGATAGGTGAACCAGGCCGTGGCCGTCCATATCAGGGCGCTCAGGGCAGTGGTGGTGAAATGGAGCAGATCGCCGGTGATGTTGATTTGCTCCTCGATCAGGAAGCGGATGAGGTTTGCCGCAGCGATGATCAGCAGGGGCGTGACAACGCGACGCATCTGGCGTCTGGCGGGATCCAGCGGAACCGCGCGTCGCGTATTCCAGCGGCTGAACCAGACCAGTGCGACCACCGACACGACGGCGATGATCGCCAACCCGATCCATTGCCAATAGGCCTGATTGCCGAATTCATAACGCAGCCAATAGGGGCCATCGAGAATAAGCTCATACCAGCGTGCCGCGACCAAGCTGCCCGGCGTGTAGATGTAATACTGGTAGAGGTCTTCGCCGAGGTCGGCGATCATCGGCAGGGCCTTGACCTCCTCGTAATCGTCGTCGATCTGGTGGATTGTGCTCTGGGTGAAAAGATATTCGCCCTCCCGCGGGCCGTCCCTTTGCCGCTCGATGGTCAGGCTGGTGGCGGGAATGATCCATTTTGCCGGCAGCGCTTGTGCGTCCGAATCCGACAGCGCGAACGCGCCCGCGGCAAGGCCCGGTATTTCCTCCACCGGCGGCAGATAGATCCGGTCGAATATCTCCTGGAGCTGCAGCACCGTCTCGATGCTCGCGCGCTGCCGGGAAGCGGCCGGTATCGCCGAGAGATCGAATGTCCGCGCCGCCTTCTCCAGAAGCGACTGTACCAGAACGAGCTGATCGTGCTGGGCTTTGGTCATAAAGAAGGTGTCGCCGTCGAAATAGCTGTCGCGCACCTCGAGCCAGAGTTCGCTGGCCGTCTGCATGATCACCAGGAAACTTTCGAGCGTTGCGCGCGGGCTGCGCGTGTCGGGCGGCGATATCGGGTTCGTTACCAGCCGTTCGTAACGCGCCTTTAGGCCGGCATTTCCCTGAGCATCCTGGAAGATTTCCTGCACCAGCTCGGTGGAGGTTTTTTCGTCGTCAGTTTCCTGGGCGGCTGCGGGCGTGAGCTGAAGACATGCCGCCGTCAAAAGGGCGAAAACGAACCACGCCGCAAAAAATCTGGCGGAATTGAAGATGGTCGGCATCGGTCCCCTCCATTGCGAGGCGCCGGCGTTTCGACCCCAAATTCGGACTTCGTGACTCTACCCGATTCGCGCGGTCTTTTAACCTGCCTTCTTCATGATCTGTCAGGTTTTCTGGACATAAATCGCGGGACATGGGGCGTCGTTGTGTCTGTTTCACCCCGGTTGATCTGGAAATTGGTGGCACGCGTTTGATGTTGAAGGGTTTGGGTTTTGCGGCGTATCGGCGCCCCGGACTTCATGGCGCACCCGGTTTCAGGCGTCGGCGGATTTCCCTCAGAGTATACAGACGCGCTTGCCTGTCGATTTAATGCAAAGTGAGCAGGCATGTCGCCCAGATCATGCGGCGCTCAGTATCGATAATGGTCGCATGCGGGCCTGCGGAACCCCGCGCGCCGTCGTCACCCTCGACATGCTGCGCGCCGTCTTCCGATCGAAGCCTCCCATAGAGAAATGTTCCATGGATTATGACCATGTGATTGTCGATGGAACATCGATTGCATGAGAAGCAAGAACCTGGCTGACGAGTTTGCAAAGCTAAGGAGCGGGTCAGCGGCGTTCCTTTGGAAGCGCTTCGTGCGCTTGTCGGCCGGGAACGCGGCAATAAAGGAGCCTTACCCGCCGAACATCGGATTGCAAGGTCAAGGCCATCATCCTTGCCGCGCAGAAGGTGCTGATCCCGGATATCTGCTTCCTGTGTCAAAACTGCATCGCGGCACATTTTCGCGCCTTCCGAGCAATAAATCGTCTTGCGGTAGCTGTGAGCAATTTAGTAAGCTGTGGTTAACTTAAATTTTCTTTAAAATCTGAAGGGAGCGGCGATGGCGAGGGGTATCGATGCGGATGTTCTGGCGGAGCACCTCGGCGCGTCCCGGATCTATTATTTCGATATCGTCCACGACTATCCGGAGATCGGCGGCGTTGTCGAATTTTCGAAAATCCTCTATCGCGAACTGAAGAACAGTTATGGCCCCGAACTCGTGTCGGTCCGATCGCTTGCCGACGAACTTCGCCTTCCCGATGCCCGCTTGTCCTATCTTTATCGCGAGCGCCTTGCGGCCGAGCGCCTGGCCGAGCGTGATCCGGACGCGGTGTTCTTCTACCCGAACTTCCAGTCTCCGATCCCGGGGCGCGCACGAGCCGGCGGGCCGCGGGTCGTCAACGTGATCCACGATGTTCAGTTTGCCTATCTTCCCTCGCTTTTCAACGAGTCTGTAAGGCAAGAGCTGTTCGAAACCTTTACCGAGGCTCGCGACAATGCCGATGAGATCATCTTCATCAGCGAGGCCGCGCGCTCTCAGTTTCTGGAAAAGATTGGTACGCCGCGCAGCGGGCGGGTTATCTATAATCCCGTTGCAGTGCGGAAAATACGACCTCTTGTGGCGCCCGGTACGCATCGTTATCTGCTGGCGCCAATTCATCACCATCCGCACAAGAACTTTTCCGGCCTGCTGAATTTTTTCGCGGAACTTGCCTCACGCGACCAGTCGATCGAGCTCGTGATGACTGGTCAAGGAGACGCGCGGGTGATGGCGCTTGCCCGAAGCCTTCCTGCTGAGATACGTAATCGGGTGCGCCATCTCGGCTATGTCGAACGCCGGCAGCTCGACGCGCTCTATGGCGGCGCTGCGGCTTTCGTCAGCCTCTCGCGCTTCGAGGGCTTCAACATGTCGGCGGCAGAGGCGGCGCTTCATGGCGTTCCGCTGCTGCTGTCGGACCTGCCGGTGCACCGGGAGCTCTATTCCAGAGAGGCCTGCTTTCTCGATCCCGATCGTCCGTCCGTGGACAGTGCTCTGGACTACCTGCGAAGGCGCGCCGACGAGCCGGCGCCCATCTGGCGTTTCGAGCAGGCCTGCCGTCCTGTATGCGCGGGGAAGGCCTATGCGGCAGCACTTCGGGCGTTTCCGGAGGCAAGGGCCAGTGCGGCGCGACACTTTACACGACGACAGCCTGTCGCGAGAATGCAATTCGTGTCGGCGACCACGCGGCTTCTCGCCTGCACGATGATGGCCGGGGTAACCATGGGCCCCCTGATGCTGGCGGCTCCCTCAGCCCACGCCGATGGCGGAGCGGGCGGAGGCATGGTGTCTCGCAGCCCAAATCCCAGTCCTCCTCCCAATTTCGTCCTTAAGCTTATGCCGGGATTTTCGGGGGGAGCCGGGTACACAGGCGAGAGTGGCGGAAGCGCCGCGTCCGGTGATAGTCTTTCGGTCTATTACGGTGGCGGCGGTGGTGGCGCAGGCGGCGGCCAGGGCGGAGAAGGCGGCAATACGGCCTGCAGGCCAGAGATTTGTATCGGCTATACCAGGCCTGCCGGCGGGGCTGGCGGCACAGCAATACATATGGACGGCGAAGATGGCGAGAACGTCGGCAATAGGGCCGGCTCCGGCGGTGGCGGCGGCGGGGGTGGCGGCCTTCATGGCAACGGCTTTTCGGGCGTTCTTACCAACACGGATCTGCGTGGAGGCAATGGCGGCAATGGCGGCGATGGCCCGACCGGCGGCGGGCCGGGCACTGCGGGCGGCGGCGGCGCGGGCGGCTACGGCGCGCTGATAACGGCGACGGGGGCGATGAACAATTCCGCCCGGATCACCGGCGGCAATGGCGGCGCAGGCGGCGATACCGTCACTTCGTCCTCGCAAGGCGGGTTCGGCGGCAATGGCGGTGCGGCCGGCATCGCTCCGCCGACCTCGGGCGCGATGGCCGAAATCGACAACACCGCCGGCAATGGCGCTGGCGGCGTCGGCGTTGCAGGCATCGGCCTCACGCTCATCAACGGCGGCACGATCACGGGCGGCATGTCCGGCGACGGCCTGACGCAGGCAAACGCCGTGACCTTCCAAGGCGGTGACAACACCCTTACCTTCCTCAACGCCACATCCGGGCTCAATGGCAATATCGCGCTCGAGAACGAGGCCGTGCTGACCTTTGATCAGCCGACCGATGCCACGCTCGACAACCTGATCGTGGGAACCGGCATGCTGCGCAAGCAGGGCGCTGGCACATTGACCATGGCCGGGAATAACAGCGCCTTTTCCGGGGCCATGAGCGTTTCCGGCGGACGGCTTGCCATCAGCGGCGCTCTCGGTGGGGCCGTCAATGTCCTCGATGGCGGAACGCTTGCGGGCACCGGCACGACTGGTACGGTGACGGTTCTGGCCGGCGGCGTGCTGGCGCCCGGCAACGCCATCGGCGCGCTGACGGTCGCCGGTGATGTGACCCTCGCGCCGGGCGGCATCCTCGAGGCGGAACTGGCTGCTGACGGCTCTGCCGACCTTCTTTCCGCGAGCGGAACGGTCACGGTTGGCGGCGCAGAACTTCAGCTTGTGCTGGTCGATACCGATGCTGATTACCGCGATGGGCAAACTTATACGCTCATCGCGGCCTCCGGCATTGACGGCAGCTTCGCCACCGTCACTACGACGTCGATCTTCCTCAATGGAACGGTGAACTATCTCGCCGACAGCGTAACCGTTGAAGTCAAGGCCATGCCGCGCGCGCTCGTGACCGCGGCCGAGACGCCGAACCAGCGGTCAACGGCCGCCGCGCTTGACAGCCTGCCGGCCACGGAACCTTCACTGGGCCTCTACGATGCGCTGCTTCTCCTGCCTTCCGAGGATGCGGCTCGTTCTGCCTTTGATGCGCTTTCGGGCGTGATTAACGCCACATCGCAGTCCGCCTTTGTCACCGGCAGCGCCCTGATGCGCAACGGCCTGACCGACCGCATGCGCAACGCGCAGGGCGGCGTCGGCGCGACTTCAAACAATGCTGGCACGGCGACGCAATACGCCGAAGAGCCCGCGGCAGGCGCTGCATTCGACGCGCTCGCTCCGGCAGAGGCTGGTGGCGGACCGACCTTCTGGCTTTCCGGCGACGGCAACTGGACGGATGCCGATGGCAACGGCAATGCCGCAGGCTATACCGGTTCCGCGGGCGGCGTGTTGGCCGGCGTCGATTTCATGTTTGGCGATGGTTTCCTCGTGGGCGTTGCTGGCGGCTACGGCGCGAGCGAAATCACCGTTTCTGGCGGCGGCGGGAAGGCCGACAGCAACAACTGGAGCCTTGCCCTATACGGCGCGGGCGGCTGGGGCGACTTTGCGCTTCGTGGCGGGCTTGGCTACACTTGGCACGATGTTTCAAGCACCCGCACGGTAGCGTTTACCGGCTTCGCCAATACACTCACGGCTGACTACGACGCCGCCACCTTCCAGGCCTTCGGCGAGGCAGCCTACCGCTTCGAAACGGGGTTCGCAGCCTTTGAGCCGTTTGCCGGGCTGTCCTATGTCGGGTTCCATCAGGATGGATTTGCCGAGACCGGCGGAGCGGCGGCGCTCTCTGTCAGCGCCGCCGATATGGACACGACCTTCACCACGATCGGCGCGCGGGCGGAACGGGATTTCGCGCTTGGCAGCACCAAAGCGACGCTTTCCGGCACTCTCGGCTGGCAGCATGCTTTCGGCGACATCACTCCGCTAGCCGCCATGGCCTTTTCAGGCAGCGACAGTTTCTCAGTCGCCGGCACGCCGATTGCCCGCAATACAGCGGTCGTCGAGGCGGGGTTGAGCCTGAAATTGGCGCCGCATGCCGAATTCGGCATCGGCTATGCCGGCCAGTTCGGCGACGGCGTCACGCAGAATGGCGTTCGCGCCGGGCTGAAGGTTCGGTTCTAGAGGAGCTTCGCAGCAAGGCTGTTTCGCATGACCACAAAAGTGCGAGAGAGCAAATGACAAAGCGCCTCGGCTGTGGATTTCCATTTAGAGTAGCCGTCTTGGTCAAGCGTGCTTTGGCACCCCTTTCCTGTCCTGTCGGAATGGTTGGCAAGTGCAACCAGCTTTTGCACGATGGCTGTTTTCAAAACAATCGTAAGTGGACCAAGATGTTGGGTTGTCTCAGATGGATGCTCAGGAATCAACGAAAGTCCGAGTCGATTTTTTTGTAGGATCATGGGACACGGGCTGCCCGGGCTGGAACGTGGATGTTCTCACACCCTCAGTCGTCGGGTTCCGCTTCAACCGACCTTCGGGATATCTTTTGCCTTGCCCAAAGCCACATATCTTTGCCGCTGAGAAACAGCGGAATCTGGGCTTGAGCATCGGGTTGATCAACGACCAGTCCAACCTCGGAAACGCTGCCGTGCTGGTTTACCTCGCGCACCACAAGATCGAGGCCGCCGCATCCGACCCGATCACCGACTTCGACGCCACCGCCGAGCTTTTGCTTCATATAGTCGGCAATCGAAACGTCCTTCTGGTCATCCGGTATGGTCCTCAAACCATAGGCCTGTGCAAGTGCGCTCATCGTCTTCGACGGTTCCAGACTGAAACCTCCATAAAAATCGGCGTCATCTTGTGTAAGCTCTGCCGGGCTGGCAAACAGCTTGTCGAGAAGGTGAATATAAGAGGGCGGCACGAACATGTATACGAGATCGTGCTCCTGCAGCCTGCCGGCATACTGAAAGCGCATGGAGCGTCCATTGCGAACGACGAGAGAGGGCCGCGCCCACCGTGGAAGACGCTCACCGCGCAGAACGGGGCTGTCTTTCACGACTCTGTAGACGATCAGTTCGTGGCCAGCACCACCCGGCAATTCCAACCCCACACGTTCAACCGGCCCGATCCTTTTGGGAACAATCAGACCGAGCCAACGCGCCATGGGACGGATCGTCCAGCCCTGCACGAGGAGTGATGTCAGCACCACGATATAGGCGACGTTGAACAGCAGGTTGCCTTCTGGCAATCCCCCGGCGAGCGGTATGATACCAAGGAGAATGGAGACGGCGCCGCGCAAACCCACCCAGGAGACGAAAGCCGTTTCATTGCGTTTGTATCCGAACGGTAACAGACATATCCAGACGGCCAACGGCCGACAGACGAAAATCAGGGCCATAGCGGACGCGATCGCCGGAAGAGCGACGTCGAGGAACTGCGATGGCGTCGCAAAAAGCCCAAGAGTCAGGAACATGGCGATCTGTGCCATCCATGTTAGCCCCTCCATAAAGCGCCGCAGTCCCAACTGGCCGAGCATCTTGCTGTTTCCTGCGACCAACCCCGCCGCGTATACGGCGAGGAAGCCACTGCCGCCCACCATTCCGACAAAGCCGAAAAGGCAGATCGCGGCGGCAAGAATAGCAATGGGATAAAGCGCGCCTTCCAACGTTACCTTGTTGGCCACGGTGACGATCACATACCCCCCGATCATTCCCAGCAGCGCGCCAAGGCCCAGCTGCATTGCAAAGCCCAGTAGAACATCCCACCAAAGCGCCTGCGAAGACGTGCCGGCAAGAGCCAACTCGAGAAACGCCACGGTCAGGAAAATCGCCATCGGATCGTTGGAGCCCGATTCAACTTCCAGGGTGGATCGGACATTCTCCCGAATCGTTATGCGGCCCACTCTCAGCAGAAAGAATACAGCCGCAGCATCCGTCGAGGCCACGATCGCACCAAGAAGCAAAGACTCTTGCCAGGACAAGCCAAAAATCAGATGTGTGACCAGTCCCATCGACCCTGCAGTCAGGGCTACACCTATGGTGGCAAGCGAAATAGAGGGCATCGCAGCACGCCGGAAGGAGTGCAGTTTCGTCTCGAAACCGGAGTCGAAGAGGATAATCGCAAGCGCGAGGCTTCCGATAAAATAGGCTGAACTGGCGTCGTTATAGGTAATGCCCAGCCCATCTTCACCGGCTATCAGCCCGATCCCAAGAAAAACCAACAGCAAGGGTGCTCCAAACCGGAAAGCCAGCACGCTCGTCAGCACGGATAGCAGCACAAGAGCCGCGGCCACCAGTGAAATGGGAAAGATCATATCAAGCATTTGGGCGTAGCAAGGTCCTTCCAGTTCTACTCATTCACACAGGAGACGCAGTTCAGAAGTCGGATGAACATTGGTCGGTTATGGCAGAAATGCCAACTTCCGAAAGCTGCAGGTTACAGGATTGATCGTCTTCTGTTATTGCTGGATTTTCACTGCCAGCGCAAGCATGAGATTGTCCCGCTTTCTGGTCGGCCCGCCGGCCGCCTTGCTACTCTCGGTGGATACAAATGCCGGCTCATGCAAGTATCCGCGAACACCGCATTGGTCGACTGAACCTATCCAACGCTATGACAAGGTGTACCGGATGCCTACCTCGAAGAGAGAACCGTGACGCTGGTTTGTGACGCCTTACGCGAGCAATGTGACAACCGCGATCAGAGTACGTCCCAGGACGTTACCTGCTGCATAGGCTTTCGAAATTGCGGCTACCAATTGAAAAGCGCTGCAACGACCAGATGCCATTGCCAGGCTCTTTGAGCGAGGGTATCTGTCATTTTCGGATTTTTTTGGAAGGGTACATTTGCTCCGATTGATGGTCAAACATGACTAAGTTGTACGTCACAGGAAAAGCAATTGCTCTGCTTCTTGCGTTTCTGACAGCGCTCCTGTCATGTGAGTTGAGCCTGGGGCAGATGAGCCATCAGTGGGGCGTTGCCGGAGTCAATTCTATCTCTCCGGACCGGGCAGCCATTGTCGAAGCAAGTCTCCTGTCCGAGATAGTTCTGCGCCCGCAGGATAGTCCTAGGTTCAACAGAGTTGATGACCCTGGAAAGTGGCCCGGCGGACGGACCGCCCATATTCGACCGCCTCTTCTTCATTTGTTGTTTCTGCTGTTCTGCCCCGTTACGCTGACGGGGCTTTGGTTCGTGCAGAATGGCGCCGCCTATCAACCGCGTGCTCCTCCCTTCGGTCGTAACAAGTTGCGCTAGTGGATTGATCGGATCAAAGGAGTCCGTTGGTTGATTCCCAACCGCTTTGAGATGTGCGAGTCTGCGGCATGCGCAGCAACATTTCCTTTACGGTATCTCCCGACGACCGGCAGCGATTGAGCGCCATCGTCGCGGCCCCGAACAGCCCACAGAAGCACGTCTGGCGGGCACGTATCATCCTTCTGAGCGACGATGGTCTGGGCACCTCGGCGATCATGGCCGAGACCGGCAAGTCGAAAACCTGTGTGTGGCGCTGGCAGGAGCGGTTCATGCATGAGGGCGTCGACGGCCTGCTTCATGACCGGTCCCGGCCACCCGGCAAGGCGCCGGTCCCGCCGGAGCGTGTTGCCGAGATCGTCCGCTTGACGCAGGAACCGCCGCCGCACGAGGCAACACACTGGACGCTGCGCGCCATGGCCAGGGTCGCCGGCATCGCGGCCTCGACGGTTCAGGCGATCTGGAAGGCTCACGGTCTCAGCCCGCATCGCTGGAGGCAGTTCAAACTCTCCAACGATCCAGCCTTCGCCGAAAAGCTCACCGACATCGTTGGTCTTTATGTCGACCCGCCGGCCCATGCCGTGGTGCTGTCGGTTGACGAGAAATCACAGATACAGGCTCTCGACAGAACCCAGCCCGGACTGCCGATGAAGAAGGGCCGTGCCGGCACCATGACCCACGATTACAAGCGCCACGGCACCACCACTCTGTTTGCCGCGCTCAACGTGCTGGATGGCACGGTCATCGGCCAGAACATGCAGCGCCACCGCCATCAGGAGTTCATCCGCTTCCTCAACCGCATCGAGCGCGAGGTGCCGCAAGACAAGGCCATCCACGTCATCCTCGACAATTACGCCGTACACAAAAAGGACAAGGTCCGCGCCTGGCTCGCCCGCCATCCGCGCTGGACCTTCCACTTCACCCCGACATCCTGCTCCTGGCTCAACGCCGTCGAGGGCTTCTTCGCCAAACTCACACGGCGAAGGCTCAAATACGGGGTCTTCCATTCCGTCGTCGATCTGCAGGCCGCAATCAACCGTTTCGTGCGCGAATACAATGCTGACTGTCCCAAGCCATTTGTCTGGAAAGCCGATCCCGAGGACATCATCACCGCACGAAACCGAGGGTTCCAAACGTTGGAATCAAACCACTAGAAGCGGGACTATCGATCAACTTTCAGTATCGATAGTTCGCGATACTCACACGATACGGGAATTGAAACTATGCTGCTAAAGTTTTTCGCGGTAGCGTTTGCTGCCACGCGCGTTTTCTTACGCGTATTTGTAAGAATTGATTCAGAATCCGGACTATCTGTTCTGCCAGCGACTAGGTCAAAGCCTTTTCATCATATCGGGATGCAGATGTGATGGGATCGCGTAGAGAGTCTGATCCCATCAATACCTTAGCAGATGCTATCTGCGCCTCGCTTCTTATAACCGCTGAATTCGGAGCGCTTCTGTTCGGGATTGCTTATCTGATCTCCGATCAAGGTTGGCGACTATGGGCATATGGGGGAGCCGCCGTGATTGCATTGGCGTTTTTCATATGGTTCATATTTTGGAGCATCCGCGACTAAGAGTGAACTGTTAACGCGGACCTTGCCAGCGTGCCAAGCGCTGGCAATTGACATCTGGGGGCACTGCTAGAAATGAAATCGGCTTTTTTTTGATATTTAAACGGTAGGCGCGCACGCCGAGCAAAAAAGCCCGCCAAGAAACTGAAACCTTGAATAAGATGTAATGCTTATTTAACGAAGATCACGCGCAAATTGGAGAGCGGAATGCTTCGTAAACTTGCCGATGGGTTATTCTGGGGTTGCCTTTTGATTGCAGGCCTGATTGCGATTGTGACCGTGGTGACGCTGATCCAAATTTTTGATAGCGGCCGGCGCGGCGGCGTCGAAGCCCAGAGCATGATTCTGTTGATTATGCTCGCTGGACTCATCGCGGCGGCGGGATGGGGTATTCGCCACATCATTAAGGGCAATAGAATTTGAACCTTTGAGGCGTAGGGTGGTCGGCATTGGTATGTCAATCGGCGTTGTAAATTACAACGCAGATTGACAGTTTTTGAAAACGCTTCGCCTGAGCCGCTGGTAAAATTCCATTCTGTGCGGGTGCCATCGTCGTTCGCCGCGGGAGAGCTCTTCAGTCTGCGAAAGTAGGCGGTCAGAGCAGGGAAACTATTAACGCAAGTCAACATACTCAATGCTATCAGCCGTCAGGCCTTCGCTGAACTTCATCATTGATACTGTGCCATTTATAGTGATCTGACAGAAATCGGTGCAGTTCTCCAGAAGGTATTCCCGATCGGCGCGAGCGAGCTGTGCTATATCGATTTTGATCGAGTCGGTATTCGACCCTTCGCTGAAAAGGGTCGCAGTGCTGCTGCTGACCAGGAGACTTCCGGATAGCGACACTTTCTCTCCCACGATGGCACTCTTCGTAAAATTGAACTCAAGTAGTGACAGGTGCCGATACTCGGCAGCGTCCGGAAGCAGCCCGGAAACGGTGAGCGCAGCCTCTTCGACGGTCTCATCGGGATGACTGGAACACCTGCCGGCAACAGCCTGCCTGAACTGCTCACGCGTCTGGTTCTGCGGGCCTGCCAGTGTCGTTCTCCGGCTGGCTGCAAATACGCCATCAACGATGCCCTGTGACACCGCAAATTGATAACCAGCGCTCGCCTCACCGCCAATCTGCCCGCTCGCCTGCTCGTCAAGGTCATTCGCGAAGCTGGCGCATCTGTAGTCCTCGGCGAAGCTCGCACCCGCAAACAAAAATCCAGCGAAGGCAATAGCTGTGGAAACCCTGCTCATCTGTTGTTCTCCGTTCGAACAATGGAAGCATGTGTCGACGGTCGGAAAGCGCGCCCGTGGCCGGGAACCGGGGTCGAAACGGATCCGCACTATCAGGTGGTAGTCGGATCAAAGCTGATGCAGGTGGATCACCGACATCACATAAGCCAGGTTAGGCTGGCGACAATCGCGATCCTCGCCCGTGTCAAAAGTTCCCGGCCTGGACAGGATTGCGATCCCTCGGAGGCAGACCGCGACATGTGTAGATCAGAAAGGACTTCCCCCTGCGTCAGGGTTCACCTTGACGGGCGCGCTGCTGTCAAAGCCAGTGGAGGAATAAGATCCATTGACCGGCTTCGTCTGGTTGCCGTTGCAGGCGGTCAATCCTAGGAAAGCAACACCAAAAATTAAACACATCGCAGTTCTATACATTACACCATTACCTTGTTTGATTCGCATATCAGCAGTTCGGAATCTC
Organism: Martelella sp. NC20; assembly: GCF_013459645.1. Lineage (NCBI taxonomy): Bacteria > Pseudomonadati > Pseudomonadota > Alphaproteobacteria > Hyphomicrobiales > Aurantimonadaceae > Martelella > Martelella soudanensis. Next base: position 243,754 of record NZ_CP054863.1, on the reverse strand, counting down.
GTCGGTCATTGGTGCTTGAGTTCCGCCCGCCGGGTCGCCGCTTTCCAGCGATAGCACCTGAATGGACCCACTGAAGTTGATAGGCTACGGGACGAAACCGGAGGAGACCGGTTCCGTCCCTGCTATTGTCAAGAATTTTTCAGAATTGGCCGGAGCCGGAGCCCTGATTTGTTCCCTCACCCGGGCTCGGCGGTGTTGTTGCGCCGCCGCCTGGATCGGCCGGAGCCATGCCCGGTTCCGCGGGAGCCGTCATGTCAGGGTTACTGTTTGCGTTGTCGCCTGCATTCTCGTCACCGCAAGCGGCAAGTCCCATGAGCATCAGCCCGGAAAAGGCCAGCGTGAGCAGTTTACGCATCGTTCAGTCCTCCTTCTGCTTTGTTCCGGCCACGGCGTTCCATATGCCATGACCGGTGCGGGGTTCCTCTTCTCTTGAATAGAGGTAGCCGTTATTGCAGCAACTGTTGCTGCCGCTGCTGAATTCTCTGCGCGAGCTCAGGGTCATTGTTGGCCACCTGAAGAATCGTGTTATAAGCCGTGATATCAAGGTCATTGGCCTGCAGCGCCGCCATCAGCTCTTCCTGCTGATTTTCCCTGATTTCCTGGACCTGAGCCTCGCTTTGCGCGCTGTTGAGCCGAGGCTCCCATTTGGCCAGGATTTGCTGAATTTCAATCGATGCCACGGCGAAGTTGTCGATCGCCTCTTGATCGATCGCGGACGAGCCCTGCGCGCCGGAAGGCGTCGGGGCTGGCGCAGGAGCTTGTTGTGCAAAGACGGCCGTGGAAGACATCGAGAATGCGGCAACGGCAATCATGGATGCGGCGAGTTTTCTCTGGAATGGGTAGGTCATGTCGTCCTTTCAATTTGCAACAACGATACCAGGCAGCATGTCGTCGCGGGTTGACTGATTTGCCATCATGGCGACACAACAGACGACGGCAGGCGATGATTGGTTCCATTCTTTTTTTGGGAACTTTTTTCTGTCCAGGCCCGTCAGTTGCTGTAGCGACTGAATGTCAGGATAAGAAATATGAGCGATGACCTGCGGTGGATGATCGAGAGGCAGATACCGCATCTGCGGCGATATGCTTTCGCATTGACCCGGGATCAGGACGAAGCCGACGATCTCGTTCAGGATACCCTGGAGCGCGCGTTGAGGAAGTGGCGCCTGTGGGGCCGCAAGGGACGTTTGCGATCCTGGCTGTTTCGGATTTTATATCGGACCTATATTGATCGCGTCCGAACGCAGAAACCCGGCTCGACGCCTTATGATCAGGAGGCGATCGACAGGGTCGCGGTCCAGTTGCCTGATCAGGAGGATCGGGTTGAATGCATCGGCATCGCAGAGGCACTCGACCGCCTCCCTGCCGACCAGCGCGTAATCATACTCCTCGTCGCTCTTGATGGAATGGCTTATGATGAGGTTGCCGAACTGTTGGATCTGCCTGTTGGCACCGTACGATCAAGGCTCTCCAGAGGGCGGGCCGCCCTGCGGGAAAACCGTTCCCGATCCCCGAAAACGACCTTGCTGAGGCGCGTGAAATGAATTCCAGATCAGACAGGATACAGGAACTCGATCTCTTGGCATTCGCTGATGGGTTGCTGGAAGACGACCCTGAACGGAAGGCCGCCGTCGAATCCTTCCTGGATTCCAATCCGACGGCGCGGGAATTCGTCGAGGAGGTGCGCCGGCAGAACGATCTTCTCCGGCAGGTCTGCCTCAACCATAAGGTGGAGCCGGTCCCTGCCCATCTGCGTGCAGCAGTCTGGAACAGGCAGGCCCGCACCGGCGCAAGTCTTGCCAGGGCAGCCTCGCTGGCCGCCGCACTGGCTGGCGCTGGTCTGCTCGGCTACTTCTATGATGAGTTCCGGCCTCATAGAGCGACGCTACCCACCGCGTTCATGAATGCCGTGACGTTGTCGGAAAATTCCATTTCCCCGCATCCGGTATCAACGGTGACGGCCCAGGCGGGGTCGCTTGAAAATCGGCTCTGGCTCGCATTTCCCGCTCCTGATCTCTCATCTGAAGGGTACCGGCTCGTGTCGCGAGTAGAGCCAACCACGCCGCAGGACGGCGTCGTTCGTCTGACTTATCAAGGTGCGAACGGGAAAACTCTGAAAATCTTCATGCAGCCTTCGCAAGACATGGTCAGAAGCCGAACCGAAGTTAACAAAAGTGGCGACACCATAGCGCATTTCATGAGCGTTGGCCCCATGACTGTCGCCTTGACCACCGATGCTGAAGATTTGGATGCGGATCGTATCGCCAATACGGTGGAGGCATCGATCCGAGGGCTGCACTTTACGAAGCCGGAATCAACAATCGCGGCCTCGGTTGATAAACCACTGGGCCCCGCCTCTTCTGATTTCGTGGCACCCACGGTTGAAAACTAGACGCGCTATAGGCATCGAAACCAAACGGGCTTCGCGCAGCGGCGAAGCCCGTTTTTTGTTGCGGCGCCTGCCTCGTACAGGGGTTTCGCCAAAGTGGGGGCCTTGGCTGCGAAATGTCCGCAACGAAGCTTATGCAACATATGAAAGAACAAAAGGCAACCGAAACGTTGATTTTGCCAGCTGTTTCGTTTTCACTAATAGACAGAGGAAGAGTTCAGCGAAGCCCGGTTGCCGGGCTTCCAAAAGGAGAGAAAATCTTTCCTCCCGGCCGATACCGGAGAACAAGAATGACCTCTAACGCCATCAAGATCATCCCCCTCAAGCAGCTCACGCTCAGCCCGCTCAACGTTCGGAAGACCGAGGCCGGTGCGGCCGCCGATGCGGAGCTGAAAGCCTCGATCAAAGCCGACGGCGGCATCAAGCAAAACCTGCTCGTCTATCCCGCAGGCAAGAACAAGTTCCTGGTCCATGGCGGTGGCCGCCGGCTGAAGCAGCTGCAGGCGCTGATCGAAGAAGGCGCGCTGCCGGCCGACACGACCGTACCCTGCAAGGTCGAAACCGAGGAGCAGGCTCTCATCAGCTCCACGACAGAAAACGTCGTGCGTGCCAATATGCATCCCGCCGACCAGTATGAAGCCTTTGCGGCCATGGTCGAAAAGGGCTTCAAGACGACCGAGATCGCCAACCAGTTCGGCGTCACCGAAAACCTCGTGCAGCGCCGCCTCAAACTGGCCGAGGTCGATCCGGTTCTTCTCACGGCTTTTCGCAACGACGAACTCTCCCTGGACGCGCTGACGGCGTTCACGATCTGCAAGGACCGGAGCCGGCAGGTCGAGATCTTCGAACAGCTCAGGTCTACCTATCACGGCATCAACCCCTATCAGGTTCGCCACCTGGCTACAGAGAACGAGGTTGCGACGACTGATCCGGTCGCACAATTCGTTGGCGTCGACGCCTATGCTGCGGCCGGTGGTGCACTGCGCAAGGATCTGTTTTCCGACGATGATGACGTTGTTCTTGAAGATGTTGCTTTGTTGCATCGTTTGGCGACCGAGGCATTGAACGCGGAGGCCGAGAAGCTGAAAGGTCAGTGGAAGTGGGTCGATGTGCATCTCTCGGTCACCTATGACCAGTATATGCGCTATGGTCGCGAATACCCCCTCCCCGTCGGGCCGGCCCCCGAGGATCAGGCCAAGCTCGATGCCTTGAACGGCGAGATCGAGCAGATGGAGGAGATCGGCGAGGAGGCCTGGACCGACGAGGTGCAGGCGCGCTGGGATCAACTCCATAACGATCTGGAGGCGCTATCCGCAGACGTGAAGCGGTCGGAATACACCGATGAACAGCGCGCCCGGGCAGGCTGCGTTGTGTCCATCGATCACCGCGGAGCGTTGAGGGTTGAGACCGGTCTGGTGCATCCGAACGACAAGCCACAGCAGGTTCGCTCTGAAGGTTCTGAAGCGATGTCAGCCGAGGAAAAGCGCAAAGAAGCTGGCGTGTCGAATTCTCTTTCGGCAGATCTGCGCGCCATCAGGCACCAGAACCTGCAGGCTCACCTTGCGAGCGACTATCAAACCGCGTTCGACGCGATGCTCTATTCGATGATCGTCCGCCTGCCCATCGCCTATGCCGCCGCACCGATCGACATCTCGATGCGTCAGGCGGAAGTGTTCAAGAGCCGTGAATATCTGGAGGACACGGTCGCGGCTGCGATGCTCGACGAGATCAAGGGGACGCTCGACTTGTCGTGGATCTCGCTCGAAACCCCTCAGGACTTCAACACGATGTCCGCCCTGCCGATCGAAAAGAAGCAGGCGCTGTTCGCCTGGGCGACGGCACAAGCTGTTCAGCAGCAGTTGGCGAATGACGACCACAGCGCGCCCGTTGTCGAGGAAATTGGTCACCGCTGCAAAACTGACGTTGCCTATTGCTGGCGTCCGGACGCGAAGAATTACTGGTCGCGCGTTCCCAAAAAGCACGCCCTTGCCGTTGCAGCTGATGTGATCGGGCAGAAGTGGGCCGATGAACGTCGCGATTTCAAGAAAAACGCGCTGGCCGCCTCGATGGAAGCTGCTTTCCGGGAAGGCGCTGACGAGTGTGTCGGCATCGATCCGGAAACGGCTCGACGCACAGCGCGTTGGTTGCCCGAGGGCATGGCCTTCGAGATATCTGATGAACAGCAGCAAACCCCAGCCGAAAATCCGGAACCAGACGTGCTTCCGGCATTCCTGAAAACAGCCGCTGAATAGGCTCCATCACCCCCAGGTCTCCGGTGGGCGGTCGCTCTCAAGGTAGAGGGCGGCCGTCTTTTCCGTGAACGGCGAACAAAGCCGAGAAAGCTGTTTTCTCCGCCGTTCGATACGGAGACAAAACCGATGCAAACGCACAAACCGAAACGAGAAGACTTCATCCCCGAGGGTGCGGAAGAGCGTTCCGATCTGGAATCCGATGCCGTCGCCTATCTTTTCGAAAATCGTGGCAGGCCGTGCGCCAAGCTGTTCGTCGGCAAGCGTGCGCGCCACGAGTGGCATTATTGGTTCAAAACTCCGGAAGCGCGCGACAAGCGGATCGAAGAAGGCTTTCGGGACCGCCGCAGGACACTTGCGAGCAAGACGCGATATCAGCCGTCTAATGCTGGCATCGAGGTCGGCCATATCTTCGTTGCATCCTGGGGCTACGACCAAACCAACGTCGATTTCTGGCAGGTCACAAAGCTCGTCGGCAAGTCCATGGCCGAGGTCCGGCCGATCGGATCGGTTGACGCATCGAGCGAGAATGAGGCGCCGATGACCGAGCATGTCGTTCCGTATGCCGACCACTTCATCGGTCCTGCCCGCCGCGTCAGGATCTCCAACAGTGGCTTCAACCCGGAATCCTTCATTCATGCCCGTCTGTGGGATGGAAAGCCGTGCTACGCTTCGCACTATGCCTAAATGTAGCCACCAGTCCCGAGCGCCGCCTCGATGTTCGAGGGCGGCGCTTTCGCCGTGTATCTGAACAAGGAGCACGGCATGTTTGAACTGCACCGCGAAACCCTTCATGACAAGACAATCCGGATCGTGCCCGATCCCGATCCGATGAACCCGCGTGTCGAGTGCGACACGTTGGGCACGATGATCTGCTGGCATCCCCGTTATAACCTTGGAGACAAGCACAGGTATAGCGCGCCGTCCCGGGCATCGTGCAGCGAAATCGGACGGTGAAGTTTGGCTATGCGGACTTTGCGGCGATTCGCGATACGTGGAAATACGGCCGCTTGCAGGTCTCGCCGCTACTTGAGCGACAGGAAGATGGCGTCAAGCACCGCGAGGTGATCGTCGGGATCGTCGCCTTCAGAAACGGCCAAGGCAGCCCGGTCGAATAGGGCAGACATCTGCGCGGTAAGTGCATCGATCGGGAGCCTTCTGATCTCACCTGCCTCCATTGCCGCCGTGAGGCCCAATCGCAACGTATCCGCCGAAGTGTCCCGGTCGATCTTGTCGAGCTCCGTTTGTCCAAGCACGGTCGGGCCATCACGAAGCATGATCCGAACGCGTCCCTTGACAGCCATTGCTTTGAGAAAACCGCGGCTGCCCTGCCGCAACGCATCCATGGCCGATCCCGGCACAGAATTGGCCAAACCGGTGATTTCCTCTGCGACCGCGCGGTACTCCTCGGTCAAGACTGCCCGGAAGAGCGCCACCTTGTCCTCAAAGTGATGATACAAGGCGCCTCGAGTTACCCCCGCTGCCCTTACGATCTCCGGCGTTGAGGTCTCAGCATAACCCTTTTCGGAAAACAGCTGCCTGGCCGCGGCCAATAGTGCGGACCGGGTTCCTTCCGTGCGGTCCTTGTTCGATCGGACTTCAGGTTTTTCTTGCATGCGTGCAGCCTGTATGTTTATGTATCTCTTACATGCAGACTGTATGTATCAAAAAGAGGAAGCGCAACATGAAATGCACGCAATACTACCCCGTCATCCAAACCGAAGATGTGAGCGCGACCAGGGCCTTCTACATCGACAACTTCCGCTTCAAGGTCAGCTTCGATGCGGACTGGTACTGCCACCTCCAGTCGAGCGAGGATCCCAAGGTCAACCTCGCGATCCTGAAGGGCAATCACGAGACGATCCCCGCCGAGGGTCGCGGGTTGACTAGCGGCCTGATCCTGAACTTCGAGGTGGAGGACGTCGACGCCGAATTCGAGCGCGCCGAGAAGGCGGGACTGCCGATCTTGAAAGCCCTGACGGATGAGGACTTTGGCCAAAGACATTTCATCACGCGCGATCCAAACGGGGTCCTGATCGATGTAATCAAGCCGATTCCACCTGTCGGTCAGTTCGTCGATCAATATATGGCTGACGCTCTGCCCACCTGACCCATGCACGAAGCGAGGCTCGATGACACCATTCGGGCATCGCACTCGTTAGCTGACATTCGCGCATCATCCAACGGGCAACGGGGCATCGCTCGTTAGAGTGTCATTCGGCCCTCTACCGGAACCGGCCCCCATCTCGACAAATCAAAAGCCGTCCGAAGAACCGGGCGGCTTTTTTTATCTTGCGGTTCGTTTTCGGACCAAAAGCAAGAGGGGGATCGGGAAGGTTTGAACCTTCCCAGGACAGAGAAAGGGGAGGTCTCAACCGTCAACCAAGCCGGAGATCCCCATGACCATTGTCGAAGCTGTTACGACCGGAACCCCTGTCACCGATGATCCCACTGCCATTTTGAACGCAGCCAGGATCTTGTTACCGATCCTCGAAAGCGGAGCCAGCATCTCGTCATCTGCGTTGCGCGATGCCATGGAACGGGCCTCAGGCGGTTCCGATACAGACGGAACCTGGCTTTGGAAGCATGCCTATGAAGCTGCCGAATGCGCCCAGGTTCTATTCCTGCAAAAATACGGCGCCACCATGCGCAAACATGCGAAGACGCCGCAGCAATTGCTGACGATGATCGAGACCATCGCCAGCCTGTCGCCGAGCCAGACGAAGCGCTCCGATGAATCTCAGGCCCTTCAACAATTTTCCACTCCCCTGCCCCTGGCGTTCGCCGCCGCACATGCGGCGGCAATCACGGCTGACGATCTTGTTCTAGAACCATCGGCCGGCACAGGACTTTTGGCCACTTTCGCCGCCATGGCCGGCGCAGATTTGCATCTCAACGAGATTGCGCAAACGCGCGCTGCATTGCTGGGTGAACTGTTCGCCGGATCGGCGGTTACCCGCCATGATGCCGGCACGATCCATGACCGGCTCAACCCGTCGGTCGATCCGTCGGCCATTCTCATGAACCCGCCATTTTCGGCCGCGCCGGGCGTTACCCGCCGTTTCAGGGCCGCGACTGCGCATCACTTGCGCTCTGCCCTCGCCCGACTTCGTACTGGCGGCCGACTTGTGCTGATTTCCGGCGCTTCCTTTACCGGACAATCCCATTCGTGGCGCTCGTTTTTCAACGATCTGCAGCAAACGGCTTCGGTTGTCTTCACCGCTTCGATTTCGGGCAAAGCCTATGCGCGGCATGGCACGACCGTCGAAACGCGCCTGACCGTGTTCGACAAGGTGCCACAGTCGGTTGAACCGCGGGCGTTTGCGCGCTGCGAAACCGCGGGCGAGCTGCTGGACCTTGTGGTTGAGCACTGCCCTGCCCGGCTGGCGAAGACAACTCCGTCGACAGCGCCGCACCCGGCTCCGGCCGCCCCTGCCTTGGCACAGATCCGCGCCAAGGCACGCGCGACCGTTAAAACATCCGCAGCGCATCCCCTGGATAACCCCGAGATCTGCGACGTCGCCTATCAGGCTCGCGACCACATCAGCGACGGCGGTCAGGGCTCCGATGAAATCTACGAGCCCTACGAGGTTCAGACGATCGCGATTGATCACGCCAAGCCGCATCCCGGCGAACTGGTCCAGTCGGCCGCCATGGCGTCCGCACAGGCCCCGCTTCCTTCTTATCGGCCCCGCCTTCCAGCGCAGCTGATAGCCGATGGCGTCTTGTCAGCCCCTCAGCTCGAAACCATGATCTATGTCGGCGAGGCCCATGAAACGTTTCTGAAAGGCACTTACGATGTGGTCGATGACTTTGCGTCGATCCAGCCGGCAAAGGCTGAAGCCAGCGCCTTTTCGGTCGAAGCGCTGCCGGAGGACGCCTCGAAGACCGTCCTGAAAAGCGCACGGTTCCGGCGCGGTTTCTTTCTCGGTGATGGGACCGGTTGCGGTAAGGGCCGACAGGTCGCGGCCGTCATTCTCGATAACTGGCTGAAGGGCCGTCGCAAGGCCCTTTGGATATCTCGCAGCGACAAGCTCATTGAGGACGCTCGCCGTGACTGGCAGGCGCTCGGCGGAGTGGCCTCCGATATCATTCCGATTTCCAGCTTTCCGCAGGGCCGGTCGATCCCTGATCAGCCGGGCATTCTGTTCGTGACCTATGCCACACTTCGCAGTCAGGCCAAGCAGGACAAGAAAAGCCGCCTCGCCCAGATCCTCGACTGGATCGGTCATGACTTCGACGGCGTGATAGCGTTTGACGAAGCCCATGCAATCGCCAACGCCGTCAGCGCCAAGGGCGAGCGCGGCGAACGCAAGCCGTCGGAGCAGGGTCGCGTGGGTCTTCTGCTGCAGAATGCCGTACCTAATGCGCGGGTTCTCTACGTTTCGGCAACCGGTGCCACAACGGTCAGCAATCTGGCCTATGCCTCACGGCTCGGCCTCTGGCAGACCGGTGACTTTCCGTTCAGCACGCGGGCCGATTTCATCGCGTCCATGGAGGACGGCGGCATCGCTGCCATGGAGGTGATTTCACGCGACCTGATCCGATCCGACGCGTGCAGTTGATCCAGTCGATGTTTAAGAAGGCGATGCACCGATCGACGCTGGCGGATTCCAGCTGGAAGCCGGTCGATCGCGCTGCGTTCGAAAGGGCATGGGCAACCAAGGTTGAGACCATCCCCCAATTCGACACATCGACGATCACGATTGTCGCCGGCCTTCTGCTGCCGATCTGGCAGCACCTTCCACAGTCCAACACGCAGGTCTACCGCCTCACTGCCGAGGACGGAGAGCGTATCCTGGGCCGCATGCTGACCCATATCGATGCGGTCAATCTCGCGGCTCAGCTTGGCGTTTCGGATGCCATCAAGCTTGATCCCGAGGAGGTGCTGAAAGCCCTCCTCATTGGTTATGCCCAATTCACATTGTCCAATAAAATCAAGCTTCGGCGGTCGAAAGTGATGGATCGTTACCGTATCGAAATGCTAGACTTCAAACCGGGGGATTTGAAAGCTTTCAAAGCGCTTGGCTGCTATACGGAGACCATCGCATGGAAGACACGCCTTTTCGTTCCGGACGGCGAAAGCGTTCTCGCAAAAGTGCTGGAAGGCACGAAAATCGTCGCAGTCAGGGAGAGGTGGACATGATTTCCGCCTCCCAGCTTTCCGATCAGCTCGCTGCGCGGGCCGAACAGTTCTGCCGTACCTATCTGCCCGCCGGTCGGCGGGCGGGCAATTATTGGCAGGTTGGCAACAAATACGGTGACGCCGGTAGATCCATGGCCGTGCGCCTTAAAGACGCTGGCGCGCGAAAGGCTGGCAAGTGGGCCGATCGCGCGACCCATGAATACGGCGACCTTCTTGATCTGCTGGAAAGTATCGTCGGGGCGGGCAGTTTTGCCGAAACCTGCAAGGAAGCCCGTCGCTTCCTGAATCTTCCAGAGGCATCGGATTATCCTGAGCGAGCCGGGAACGATCACGAAAAGCCACCCTCCAATGTCGATCAGGTCGAATCCGGGCGGAAGCTCTTCTCTTACGGCAAGCCGTTCAAGGATACGCCCGTAGAGCGCTATCTGCGCGGAAGGGATATCAGCCGCTTCGGCCCGGCCCTCAAGTACCACCCCCGCGTCTTTTTTCGCGATGAGGACGGCCAGTCCCGGCAGTTGCCGGCCATGCTGGCGGCCGTGACGGACAATGACGGCACGGTCATGGCATGTGCGCGGACCTGGCTCGATGTGAAAACCAACTCTGTCGCGCGCATCACCGAGCCCAAACGGGTTTCGGGCCAGCTTTATGGTAACGCCGTGCGGTTTCACTCAAGCAATGCGGGAGGCGACATCATCGCCGGCGAAGGCATTGAAACGGTGTTGTCCATCGGCTCGGTGTATCCGGCCGCGGAGCTGGCAGCCTGTCTGACGGCGACACATCTTTCGCTGTTCGATCCGCCATCAAGCTGCACGAGGCTGTTCATCGGCCGCGACAACGATGATGCCGGCGAACTGGCAAGCCGCCAGTTGCGCAGCCGTGCTGAAAAACGAGGCATCGAGGTGGTCGATCTTGTTCCGACGCTCGGCGACTTCAACGATGATCTCCGACAGCTCGGAAGGCAGGTCCTTCGTGACAATCTCAACCGGCAGGTCATGGCGGCGATCACCGGGCCGGTAGCATGGGCCAGTCTGCGCATACCATAACGTTTGGCCGACGCACGGTTTCGCCTGACAAGTCGTTTTCCATAGCGGCTTGTATGGCTTTGGCGATGAACCGAAAGCCGACCGCAAAGGCGGTCTGGCAGGACAAAGGACAACCCCGCCCTCTCAACAAAAGCGGTTTCCACCCTCGGCGGACCCTCCCCTTTTCTTTTCGGTTGGGGTCCAGCGCTTGCGCTCGGCCCTACGGGTGTCAGCCCTGCCCTTTCGGTTCCGTTATCGCCCCATACAAACCGCAAGGAAAACGAGAGGACGAACCAATGAACGCCTACACAACCGAAGTTCAGCAGCCGCAGAGCCCGACCGCGCGCCTCCTCGATGAAATCGCCCTCTTTGGCTACCGCCCGAGCGGCGATGAGCACGACTACCGCCCTCTTCCTGATGCAGAGACTGTTGAGATCGGCGTCGCCGGCATCTTCGAAAGCCTTGAAACCATGTTTACAAACACCCGGCTCGAGGACGAACTGTCCGAGGTGCTGTGGGCCGTCGCCAATGTGTTCCATCGTCGTCTGACCCAAACGCAGAAGAAGCTTGATGACAATGAAACCGAACAGCGAACCTTGCTTGCCGCGCAGGATGGCAGCGAGATCAGCAGCGTCGAATTGGAAAGGAAGGCTGCCGCAGGAGATACGCTGACTGAAATACGCAATGCCTTCGAGGCAATGCGAGATCTGGCCGCAGACCATTACCGTTCGAGTGTCGGCTGTGAATGGCTCCCGCGCACCGGTTCGAAAACCTCGTATAATGGGCTTACCGCAGCGGTTATCGACAGTCGCGATTACCTCGCCAGAAAGCGCCACGAAGAAAAGGAAATCTATTGCCCGACCGGCACCAAGATCGCGTTCACGGGCGGCGCCGATTATCAGGACCACGAAGCCATCTTCCACGTTCTCGACCAAACGTACAAAAAGTACCCGGATATGGTTCTGATCCACGGCGGCTCGCCCAAGGGTGCCGAACTGATCGCCGCCAAATGGGCAGGACTTCGCAAGGTGACGCAAGTTGTCTGCAAGCCGGACTGGAGCGCACATCGCAACAAGGCGGCTCCGTTCAAACGCAACGACAAGATTGTCGAAATGATGCCTAAGGGTATGATCGTTACGCCCGGTAATGGCATCAACCAAAACCTGGCCGACAAGGCACGCAAGGCAGGCATCCCGCTTATGAAGGTCGGCTTTTAGGTCGACCTTCATCGCATGAAGCAAAAGGGCAAACGCAGAAGCGCTGGCCCCTATTGATCAGGGCATTCAATCTCGCAAGAAGATCACGGACATCAAACTATCATCGGTTTCGCCCGGATATTTGCCAAGGTTTGCACGCACGGTGCGGCCTCGCATGTGAACGGACATCTGAAGGTATTCCTGCCCCTGATCATTCTTGCGCCGCCAGACAGCGCCGATTTCGACCTCCTGGTCTTTCTGGGTCTTCCCGTAAACGCGGTAGGCGGGTGCACCGATATTGCTGCTTTCGAGCTTCACCCCTCGAATATCTTCATCGAATTCCAGCGATGCGATATTGCCTTCAAATGTTTCGCCGCTTTCGTTGAACCGGACATAGTTCAAGCGTTCAGGATCCTTCATTCTTGCTCCGTCGATTGCATCAGTTTTCAACGGTCCGCCGTGGGCAAGGCGCCCAGTCCTTCCCCGGGAAACCAAGTTTCCCGTGGGCAAAGGAGGGGCGCTGAACGCCCGACGGCTTTTCCGTCACTGTCACGACAAATCTGTTGGGGTGGCGCGGCCGTGGGCGAAGCCGAGGCCCGGCTAAACAGATGTCATCGGCCTTGCAGATGCTTGGTCATTGACCGCGAAGGGAAAAGATGGCGGCGGACTTCGAGACAAAGCCGCGTCCAATTGGTCGCGACCTCATTGCTGGAAGCAATTTGCGCGCGCTGATTTAGCCCGCAGTCGCCTTATCAGTCGACGTCGCGATGTTTTGAGGAGAAAGAGGCAGGAATGCGACCGTTCGCGGATCTTCGGTGAAGTTTGCTTCGAACGTGCCATCTGGCAGTGACACACTTAGATGCAGATATTCATTCCCGTTGGCGTCGAAACGCTTTCCGATGCCGCCGATCGGGACCTTTCGGCCGCGCGGTGAGTATCCGAACATATGGAAGCTATACGGTCCTGAAGGTTCACCAATAATATGATAGAGGGTACCGTTATGATGAATTTCACCCTCAAGGCCAGCTTCATTTGTAAAGCGAAGAAAATTGCGTGCTTGAGGCATGATGTCTTCCCGTATTCGATGCATTGCAGGGGTGTACTACATCTTTTAATCAACCGGTCAAATTGCGGAGTGTCAATAAATCTTGACCATTCCATAACAGTTTTCACTAAGACTTTTGTCTAATTCCTAACGGACGACGACGTGCGCGCCGATGCCGACACGGTCATATAAATCAATGACATCGCTGTTGAGCAGGCGGATGCAGCCACTCGACACTGACTTTCCAATCGAAGACGGATCATTCGTGCCGTGAATGCGATAGAGCGTGTCGGCGCCATCCTTATAGAGGTATAGGGCACGCGCGCCGAGCGGATTCACCTCGCTGCCGGAGAGGCCCGTGGCTAGGGGTGTGTTCACCTTTGGACGGTCGCGGATCATGGAGTTTGTTGGAGCCCAGGTCGGCCATTCGGCTTTCCTTCCAATGACAGCCTTTCCCGAAAAGTCATGGCCTTCTCGGCCGACTGCGACGTTATAGGCCAGCGCCGTGTTGGCCTCCTGGACGAGATAGAGCTTGTGGTCATCCGGCTCTACGATGATTGTTCCGGAGGGCTCTGTTGTCCTGAAGCTAATTAGCGATGGACCGCCGCCCCTTTTCTGCTGGCCGGCATCTTTAGTCACTTCCGTCGAAGGAGATGCGACGCAGCCGAGAAGAAGGAAGACTATGAATAGGGACGCTAGTGCTCTCGTAATCTGAATTGGTTTCGGCATTTCCAGCTGTATCGGCTTCATTGTGAAAAAAGGACGGCCATTGTTTTATCCTGCATGAACCTGATGGCCGTATCATCGGCGGCGAGAAGTATGAAAGCTTCGCCTTCGACGGTCCTGGTTATGAGGTGGGGTAGACCACACTTCTGCTCGGCCATTGTGGCCGGCCGGACGATATGAGGGAAACCTCTAATGTCCCTCCCCTCAAACTCCTTTCCCGCAGCGCGAAGGTCTTTTGGGCGGCACTTTTTCGAATGGCGATTCGGCGGAAGAAGGCCGATTTCGCGCAAACCAGTCTGAAAAAGCATCAAGTTAGCGGTCTTCACCCTGATATAAGTGCATGCCAAGTCGAAAATTAAAACAAGCCGTTTCGCATTGGAACTAACGAAGGCATGATGATAAAGCCCTGATAAATAGGCGTTTAATAGCTATTCCGGCGATTGCCGATGGCGAAGGATGGGAGCCTGTTAAGGTTTTGTTAACTAAAATCGCCTTGCTCGTACACGCTTCGCAGGTATCATCACGGATATTCGGCATTTCTGCGGAAAAAACGTGATGGGAGAGATTAACGTGAACGCTTCGGCGCAGATCGACAGAGCGCGACTACCAAACGTTGATGATGTCATCGGCGCGCATGCTGAACTCTTAGGATCGCAGCTTCAGAGTATCAGCGAAACTCTGTTTCCGCCAACCGCCAGTAAGGCTCTGCGTCGTTTCACGTCTGGAGAGGCTGCCAAGCTCATCGGCGTTTCTGACTCTACGCTTCGGAAGATGACTCTCGCTGGCGATGGCCCGTTACCTGAAACCGCGAGCAATGGCCGGCGCTTCTACTCCCTTTCCGACATCAACGAAATTCGAGCAATCTTTGCAGCTAATGCACGCGGTCGCGAAGCAATCGACTTTGTTCCGCACCGTCGAGAGGGTGAGCACTTGCAGGTGCTTGCCGTGACGAATTTTAAGGGCGGGTCTGGAAAGACCACGACATCGGCACATCTCGCCCAATACCTAGCATTGGCGGGTTATCGAGTATTGGCAATCGATCTCGATCCGCAAGCAAGTCTTTCCGCCCTGCTCGGTGTGCTGCCCGAACTGCATGTGGGCCACAACGAGACGCTTTACGCAGCAATCCGATATGATGACGGTCGTCGTCCCCTGCGCGATGTGATCCGTCATACATATTTTGACGGCCTCGACCTTGTCCCCGGTAACTTGGAACTAATGGAGTTCGAGCATACCACGCCGAAGGTCTTGGCAGACGGCAGTGCGTCGGATGCCGGCGCGATCTTTTTCGCGCGTGTGGCAAGTGCAATTGACGAAGTGGCGGACGACTACGATGTCGTGGTGATCGACTGCCCTCCCCAGCTTGGTTTCTTGACCCTTGCCGGCCTGTGCGCGGCAACCTCCATGATTGTGACGGTGCATCCGCAAATGCTGGATGTATCGTCGATGAGTCAGTTCTTACTGATGACGCGCGATCTCTTAGGCGTCGTGCGTGATGCGGGGGGAACGCTGAAGTTTGATTTCGTGCGCTATCTGCTCACCCGTTATGAACCTCAGGATGCGCCCCAAACAAAAGTGGTCGCGCTGCTCCGCAATCTATTCGACGATCATGTCCTGACCAGTCCCATGGTGAAATCGGCGGCGATCTCGGACGCAGGCCTGACTAAGCAAACCCTTTACGAAATCGGTCCGGGCAACCTTACGAGATCGACCTACGATCGCGCAATGGAGTCATTGACAATGGTGAATGGCGAGATCGAGGACTTGATGAAATTGGCTTGGGGGCGCACATGACTGTCTCTCTGCCCTCCTCCCCTGTCGATTTGTTGGGAGCTCCCAACAATATGGCTACCGCTTATGATCGTCGTGTTGGGAGCTCCCAACATGGACATCGCCTACGCCCCCACGATCATCTCCAGGAGCGTTTCTCATGAGCCGCAAGGACGCGATCAACTCGCTCTATCTGCAGAAGCCGACTTCGACCGCCGGCGAAAGCGAGAAGGCTGGTGAACGGGTAAGAACGGGCGCCATTTCCGCTATGGGCACATCGCTCAAACAAATGACCGATGGCGCAAAGCTCGCAAGTCGTCTTCAGGAACAGCTGGAAAAGGGTGATGTCGTCGTTGAACTCGACCCAGAGGCAATTGAGCGCTCGCCGATCGCGGATCGAATTCCGATTGATGTTGACCCCGCATTCGATGAGCTTGTGAAGTCGATATCAGATAATGGGCAGCAGGTTCCAATTCTCGTCCGTCCCAGCCCGGCAGGCCGCGGGCGCTTTCAGATCGCCTATGGTCGTCGTCGATTGCGCGCGGCGCAGGCGTTGGGCAGACCGGTTCGTGCTATCGTCCGGAGCCTCAACGACCAAGAGCTTTTTGTGGCTCAGGGGCGTGAAAACCTAGATCGCGAGGACCTGTCCTTTATCGAAAAGGCTTTCTTTGCGAAGAATCTCGAAGATTCCGGATGTGACCGCGCGACAATCGTAGCTGCGCTTTGCTCGGACAAATCGGATGTGAGCAGATATATAGCTATCGCTCGGCGGGTGCCCGAGAGGCTCGTCGGGCGGATCGGGCCGGCGCCCAAAGCTGGACGGGCACGCTGGATGAAGCTGGTTGACGCTCTGGAAAAGGAAGAGGATGGCGATCGGCTTGAGCGTATTCTTGAGGCAGAGGGCTTTGCTTCAGCCGGTAGCGACGCACGGTTTCAGCTTATACTAAAGGCCTTGGACGTGAGAAACGCGCGGCCGAAGGGAAGCCGTGTCGAGCAATGGAAAACGCCATCTGGTAAGCGCGGCGCGCGCATCCAGACGGACAAGGCTAAAACGACGCTGATCTTCGAAGACAAGATCGTTCCCGCATTTGCGCAGTTCGTTTCGGCTAAACTGGATGAACTGTATCGAGAGTTTGAAGCTAGGCAAAAGGAGGAAAAGGACCGAACAACGGGCCGCTAGCCGCGGTCAGAGAGAAAACGGCAAAGAAAAAGGCCCCGAAATCACTTCCGGAAGCCTTCTCTACGTGTGGTAGCTAGAGAATCGCACTTCCTGGAATCTCAGTCAAGCTCTTTTGGGCGACGAGCGTCGATTCGGCGATCCGATTTCTATTGCCTGGCAACAGGTGAACAAAGATGCAAACACATACTGCAACCACGACGCCCTTTGGGCGGCGGCCGATGTCGCTCGCGATGCTTTCAAGCCAGAAAGTGGCGCGGGAAGCCCCGAAGGGGGCGCGGCTCAACAAGTGGAAACTGTTTCATACTGTGCGGGAAGCGCGGGAAGCGCTGGGGGCGAGCGATCGCGGGCTTGCGATCCTGAATGCGCTTTTGACCTTCTATCCGGAGAACGAGCTTGCGGAGGAGACCGGCTTCGTGGTCTGGCCCTCCAACGAGCAGTTGATCGCGCGCGCCAACGGCATTTCGCCGGCAACGCTGCGCCGTCATCTTGCGGTCCTGGTCGAGTGCGGGTTGATCATCCGCCGCGACAGTCCGAACGGCAAGCGCTTCGCCAGGAAGGGCAGGGGAGGGCAGGTCGAGCAGGCCTATGGCTTCGACCTGTCGCCGCTTGTCGCCCGGGCGGCCGAGTTCGAGGCGATGGCCGCGCGGATCGCCGAGGAGCGTCTGGCGCTGAAATGCGCCCGCGAACGGCTGACATTGCTGCGCCGTGACATCGTCAAGATGATCGAAACCGGACTCGATGAAGGCGTTCCGGGCGACTGGGCGAAGATGACCCGCATTTATCGAGAGATCATTGACCGGCTTCCGCGCCTTCCCGACCTGGCGATCGCCGAAGATATTTGCGATGCCCTGGCCTTGCTGCATGAGGAAGTGCGTGAGACATTGGAATTTCATGTAAATTCACAAAAAAAGAACGCCAATGAGTCTCATGCTGAGCGCCACAAACAGAATTCAAACCCAGAATCCCAATATGAATCTGAATATGGCTTAGGAAATAAATCAGAAGCGAGCGGCAGCGCCGACCAAACCGACAATCTGCACAGCCTGCCGAAGCGGGAATTGCCGCTGGCACTGGTGCTGGATGCCTGCGAGGGCTTTCGGGATCTGGCAAAGGGAGGATCGATCCGTAACTGGCGGGACTTCCTGGGCATCGCCGAGATCGCCCGGCCAATGCTGGGCGTCAGCCCGAGCGCCTGGCGGGAGGCGGCGGAGGTCATGGGCGACAAACAGGCCGCGATCACGTTGGCAGCGATCTACCAGCGCGGCGAGGCCGTCGTCAGCCCCGGCGGCTATCTGCGCAACCTGACGGAACGGGCGAGGGATGGCCAGTTCTCCGTCTGGCCGATGGTCATGGCGCTGTTGAGGGCAAGGATCGAGGCCGGGAATGCCATGCCGTCGCCAAAACCCGATGACGATGGGAGAGGGGAGAACGATCGCGATGATGGTCTTTCCGTCTCGCCCGCTCTCGCCCGCTCACTGAAGAAGCCTCGGAGATGATTTGAAAGGCAAGCCTATGTTCAGTCACGCAACGGTGGGAACCATTGATATCGAACGTTCGGCCTCGTTCTATGATGCCCGGTCGAACAGACCGTCGAATGCGTCGAGCAGCGCATCGATGATCGCCTGGCCAAGTGCATCCGCTGCTTCGCCTGTGCAGGTGTCATCACCGGAGCGTGCCGCAGTGGCGAGAGCAGATCCCTGGTCGGTCAGGATCGATTTTGTTCGCTCGATTGCCCATTGGGCGAAATCGTCCCGATTGTTGATGGTCATGGTCTCCATGGGTGTTCGCTCTCGAATCTACGGTTTGCTTGCTGTATTTTGGTTGCGGGCGGGTCGCACAGATGTGTACAGCGTTCGCGTTTTGCAGTCATTCTTCGTTTGGGCGATTATTTTCGCGTCGAGCAAACCAATTCGCCTTGCCCGGTCGAGCAGGTTCTTGACCGATGACGGCCCCATTTCGTGCCGCCGCGGGTGGTACGTTCATGAAGGCGTTTGAATTGGCCGGCGATTTCACGCAATGTGAGCGCGGGGTTCGAAGAATGGATCCCGACGACAAGCGTCATATGCCGGTCTTCGGGCGGCCGTGGAGACGCGGGCATAACCGATAAGGCGTTCCTGTGAACGACGGGAAGAGCGATTGTGCGTGTCAGTGGCCATGTGACAGCGCCTGAGAGTTCATTGAGAGTCGGCTTTCCAAATATGGAAGACACGGATAACTGATCATTTGCTGGTATCCCCCGAGGAAGCGTTACTGTTGCCTTGAGGAAAGAGATGGACTATATATCCCAAAGTATCTATATCATTCAGGATATTAAATGACGAAATGGAAGGTCGCGTTTCATGACCGCTTCAAAGGCGAGATCACAGATCTTCCAGCAGATGTTCGGGTCGAATTGCTCGCGCATCTGGTGCTGCTTCGCGAAAAGGGATTTCGACTGGGACGGCCTGAGGTCGACACACTCGAAGGCTCCAAACACGCGAACATGAAGGAACTGCGCGTCAAGGTGTTGAAGGTGCAATGGCGGTTCGCCTTTGCCTTCGATCCGGAGCGAAAGGCTATAGTCCTCTGCGGCGGTGCAAAGAGCGGTGTGAGCCAGAAACTCTTTTACAAGCGCCTGATCGATCTGGCGGACAAACGGTACGATGAGCATTTGAGCGAGTTGGAGAAGAAACATGGATGATCTCGATAAGCTGATGCAGACGCTTCCTGAAGAAGAACGAGGCGCTATTGAAAAGCGTGCCGGCGAGCTTGTTACGGCCTACAATCTGCGGGAACTGCGCGTACTTGCCGGACGGACGCAGGAGGATGTGTCTGCCGGGACTGGTTTCAAGCAGAACAATGTTTCGAGACTGGAGAAGCGGGCCGACATGAAACTGTCGACGCTTCGCGATTATGTCGAATCCCTTGGCGGCACGTTGAAGATCGTCGCGGAAGTCGCGGGCAAGAAAGTTGATCTGTCGAGCATTACGGAGCGCTCCCGACACGGCCCAAAGCTCTGAGAGAGCCACGGCAGGGGAGGGGCTGCTAAAGCCCCGCCGCCTTGGTGAGGTTGACCCTGAATCGGTCGCGCCTGCGCTGATAGCGCCTTGTCATCTCGGCGGAGGCATGACCGAGTTGTTTCTGGACATAACGCTCGTCGACCTCGGCCGAGGAGGCGAGGCCGGCGCGCAGCGAATGACCGGAGAACAGCCTGACGCGTTCGGCCTCGGGCAGATCGCCGCGAATGCCGGATGCGAGCACGGCTTTCTTGACGAGACGGGCAACCTCCTGATCCTTCAGCCGTTCCGGGCCGACAGCCTTGCCCTTGCCGGTGACGCGGCGGAACAAGGGGCCGTGGCCGATCCTGCCGAGCTTCAGCCAGGTTTCGACCGCGGCGACCGGGCAGGTGAGATCCGAGGAGCCGCGGCCGATCTCGACCTCGCGCCAGCCGGTCTTGCCGCGCAGCGTCACCAGCATCCCCTTGTCGAGGATGTCGATCCAGCCGTTTCCATCCTCGCTCTGGTCGCGGCCGCAATCGAGCGCGACGATTTCCGAGCGGCGCAACCCGCCGGCAAACCCCATCAGCAGCATGGCGCGATCGCGCAGGCCGCGGAGCGTTCCCCGGTCGAGCGTTTCGACCATCGCGATCAGCTCCTCGGGCAGGATCGCCTCCTTCTGGCGCGGGGGTGCGGCATGGCGATTGCGGATGCCGGCAAGCACCGTGGCGATGTGGCGGTCGCGGCGATCGAGCGCGAGGCCGCGCTGCGCATAGTTCCACGAGATCGCCGACAGCCGCCGCTCGATGGTGGAGACCGCGCTCGGCTTTGCCCGTGGCGCCGCTTCCCCGGAGGCGAGCGCCGTAATGTAGAGCCCGACCGTCTGCGCATCGGGGGGCAGGGGCGCAAGCCCCTTGCGCCGGCACCAGTTCGAAAAATGTTCCCAGTCGGCGGCATAGGCGCGCCGCGTATTGGCCGCGCTTGCGGCGTCGACGTAACCGCGGGCGCGTTCGACCAGCGGCGCGAGATGGCCCGAAAGCGCGCCCGACGTCCCGGTCGGCTGCAATTCATAAGCGGCGCTCGTGCCGAGAGACGGGCTGGCGTGCGGATCGGCGTCGTTTTCGGGCATTGAGGGCCTCAGATTGGGGTTTTTCTCTATAATGAGCGTTATGAACGATAATGCAAGATTAGCAATCATAATACGACAAAGACAAGCTGTGCGGTTTATGTCGATTACTCTGGTATTAACTGCTCGTTTCGGTTAGCGTTGGCGCCATGGATTCGTACGACACACCACACGCCAGAACCGCCACGCCCATCGCATCCCTGCCGGGCTGGGCTCGGCTTCGCGGGCCCGATCTGACCGATGCCGATGCCGCCTTCTCGGCCGGTATCGCGCTGAAATCCCTTGATGATCTCGTTCGCTCCGAACCCGCCTGGGCCGGCTGCTGGCGCGAACGGCAGGCCCTGAAATGCGCCGCCGCCGCCGTCCGTCTGACCGGTCGCAACGAGGACGAGGCGGCGCTGCGCGACGCCGTCCTGCTCACCGCCGCCGGCGACGATCCAGGCCCCGCCGGAAAGATGTTTCTGGCCTACAAAAGGCTCGTCGCCCGAAAACCCGGTTTTTCTGTGAAACAGGTCGAAGAACTTGCCGACCTCATGGGGATCGCCTGGAATGATGTTCTCGCGTCGATCCCGGAGCTGGCGGAAACCGCGCTCCAGTCTGGACGCGCCGTTCCCTTCGTGGTCGCCGACCTTGTGACCGCAATCCTCGCCGTCCGACCGGATGCCGAACCTTTGGCCTGGGCGATGGCCGACATGCTGATCGCAACCCTGTTGAAGTGGAACCGGCCCGTACCTTTGATGATAGCGGAGCGTTACGGCCCTGCGTTTCGGACCATCGGGGGCAGGGGGCGTGTGCGGCCGGGTGAACCGGCGTTCGCCCGTGCTGTCTGCCTCGCACTTGCTGATGGAGCCGGGGCCGCATTGCGGACAGCAGACGCGATCGCGCGTCGGGCGGATGTTCTGGTGGCCGTGGCGCCGAAGGTGCGGACCAAGGGCGCGGCGCCTGTCATCCAGAAACTGCTGGACGAGGACGCTATCCCGGCGAGTGCGCCCGGCAGCAACCTTTCGCGTTGGGCTGCCTCCCGCCTGTTCGAACGGCTCGAAAGTTTCGGCGCCGTGCGCGAATTGTCGGGCCGTCCCTCCTTCCGGATTTACGGACTGTGACCATGACCGAATCCCCTGCTGCAAAAACAAACCGTCGGAAAGCGAAAGCTGAAGCCGAACATAATGGGGAGCATGCCGCAGACGAAAAGGCGGGAGGCGCACGCCTCTTTGATCGGGAGCTTGAGGCCTTGCCGCCCGATCTGCGCTGGCGCGAATGGATGCTGCGCGTCGAGGCGGTGATCTTCGCCGCCGCCGAGCCGGTCACCCGCGAGACGCTTTCCCGCGTCGTCGGCAAGGACTGCAGCATCGACCTCCTGATCGATGATCTCCGCGAAGAACTCGCCGGCCGACCCTACGAGATCGTCCCGGTCGCCGGCGGCTGGCAGCACCGCACTCGCCCGGCCTATGCCGACGCCATCCGCGCCTCGGCCGCGCCAACCCGGGGCGGTGTGTCGGCACTTTCCGAGTTCGAATCCATGGTGCTGATGGCCGTCGGCTATTTCCAGCCCATCACCCGCGCCGAACTGTCAAAAATCTTCGGCAAGGAGGTCAGCCGCGACACCATCGGCTCGCTCCGAAACGCCACCCTCATCGCCTCCGGCCCCCGCAGCCCCACCCCCGGCGCGCCGTATACCTATGTCACGACGAAGCACTTCCTCTCCGCGTTCGGCATCGAAGCGCTCCGCGACCTACCCGATATCGAGGCGCTCGAGGATGCCGGCCTACTCAGCAGAGCTGCAGTCCAAGAGGAGGCGATGGCGGCCGTGGGCGAGGGCGAGGAGGAGTGAGGCTGTTGCCGCCGGGCTCGGGAAATGCCTTGAGCGTGCAGCAGCATCCAGCCTGAGGGAACGCCTGCCGCGAGGCCGCGTTTCCGGCGATGCCGAAACCTGACAAAAATCAGTCATTTCTCGCCCACACCCCCCAAATGGGGGGCGCTCGGTTTCCGGGCCGTCTGTAAACCTTTCCTCCAGCATCGCGAGGGGTGATGCATATGACATTTGCGAAGCGGCAGGCTTCGCAATCATGAGGGAAGAATTTCTAGATGCCGAACTTCAAGACAGCTCTTTGCCTGGTCCCGATCGTTTTTCTGGCGGCCTGTTCCGACTCGTCCTTCGATTCTCTTTCGGATTCTGACTACGACACCGGCGGCTCTTCCTCCGGCGGCGGCACGCCGAAATCGTCGATCCTGCAGTGCCCGAGTTCGTGCACCACGACCAGCGGCGCTCCCGTAAACATTCAGGTGGCCTCCCACTGCGACGCCGCGCGCAGCTATTATGGCGAATACAAACTCGCCGTGCAGCAGTACGGCACGTCCGGAGCAGAGCCTTACTGGGAGGCCTATGAGCAGACGGCGGACCTGGCGAATGAAATGTACTCCACTTTCGGCTGCAAGGCGGATTACTAGGTCCTCTAATCCGGGTTGCTTCCGGGCGGCCCGGATGTTTCTGGGCGGTTGCGGCCATGACAGAACGTCTGCTCGATGTCCGCGGGGTCGGCAAAACCGTTGTTTCCGCGGGCGAGCGCATCGAGATACTGAAGAAGGTCGACCTGACGCTCAACGTCGGCGAGCGTCTTTGCATCATCGGTGCGTCCGGTTCGGGCAAATCGTCGCTGCTGGAAGTTCTAGGCACGCTGTCCACGCCGGACGAGGGCAGCGTGGCGATCTCCGGCGTCGATGTCGCGGCGATTTCTGATGCCCGCAAGACCCGGTTCCGGCGTCAGCAAATCGGCTTCGTATTTCAGGGCTTCAACCTGATCGATCATATCAGCGCGGTAGAAAATGTGGCGATGCCACTCAGATACCAAGGCGTTTCGAGGGGGGCGGCGCTGCGGCGCGCCGAAGAGGAGCTCGAAAGGGTTGGTCTTGCTCAGCGCGCCCGCTCGCGCGCAAGCCGCCTTTCGGGCGGCGAGAAACAGCGCGTGGCGCTGGCAAGAGCGCTGGTGACGCGTCCGGCGCTCATTCTCTCCGACGAGCCGACGGGTAATCTCGACGAGGAGACCGGTCGAAACGTCCTTGACCTCCTCCTGCAGAACTGCCGCGTGGGGTGCGGGCTGGTGATGGTCACTCACAATCTCGATCATGCGCGGAGGTTCGAGCGTGTGCTGAAATTATCGGGCGGGCAGTGTCATGCTGTTGCCGTTTGAACCGATCCTCGCCCGGCTCAGGGCCTTTGGCCTCGCGCGGCTGTTCTTCGCGGTGGTCACGCTGTCGATGACGCTTGCTGGCACCATTGCCAATTACGCGCTTTCCGGCAATGCGCTGCGCCACTTCGACACGTTGCTGGAACTCGGGGCGGCCGAAACCTTCGTGATCAGCGGCGCCAATTACGAAGTCGGCATACTGACCGGCGGCGTATTCGATCCCGATGCGCTCGCTCTGCTCGGTCCGGATATGATCGCCGGGCTGTTGCCCAGCGGATTTTCCGTGACGCCCTTTCGGGCCTTTCCGGTGACTTTGGAAAGCGGCGGCACTGCGCAACTCGCCAAGGCCTATGCCGTCGGTGACGGCTTCGCCCGGCAGTCCGGACTGACCACGGATCTGCCGCCGGGCACGGAAATCGGCGATTTGATGCAGGATAGCTGTCTGGTAGGGCGTGCGCTGGCCGAAAGCCTCGACGGCGCCTCGATCGTTTGGGTGGAGGGCAAGGCCTGCCAGGTGGCAGGCTTCTTCGATGCGCCGGTTCGTCCCCCTTTTGCCGAACTCTCGCGATCGCTGCTGATCCCTCAAGGAGAAGATTCCTTCGAAGGCGTCGATGCCGGCAATTTCAACTTTCTCGTGACCGGGCCTGCGGAAAGCCTCCCGGAGCCGCGCCTGAAAGGGCTGTTGTCGCTCGCGTTCGATGTGTCGCGGCTGACCTTCTGGTCGAGCGCGCCGATCATCGAACAGGCGCGCGAACTGAAATTCATCGCACTCGCCATATCGGTGGGGCTGAGCGCGATCATCCTGATGATCGGCGGCGTGTCGATTGCGGCGCTGATGTCGTTTTCGGTGACGGAGCGCCGGCGTGAAATCGCCATCCGTCGCACGCTGGGCGCGACGCGGGGGAGAATAGTTGTTGAAATCGTGCAGGAGACGGCCCTGATCGCCGCGCTCGCGCTGATCGTCGGTATCGTGGGCGGTATGATTCTTGCGGAGGTCTTGCAGCAGCCACTCAGCCGCTATTTCGTAGCGGGCAGTATCACCGGTTCGGGTATTGCCATCGGGCCGATTGCTCGTGCCGCTGCCGGTTTTTTCGTGGTCACGCTTCTCGCCGGCATCGTGCCGGCGCTGAACGCCGCGCGCACCGATCCGGCAACCGTGCTGAGGGAAAGCTGATGACGGCGGAGCGCTGCATGGAGAGGGGGCATCATGTCGCTGGTTAGAACCTCCATTATGGCCTTTGGCGTCGTGATGGGCGTCGGCGCTGCTGCGTGGGCGGTGCAGGGCGGCGTCTGGCCGCGGGAACAGGTGGCTGATCAGGCGCCGAACCGGACGGAATTGCGTATTGCCGACCGCCCCTTCACAGAGCGTGTCGTGCGGCAATGCCATATCGAATATGGCGCGCCGCGCGCGCTCTCGGCTCCGGCCGATGGTTTGCTGGAACTGCTTGTCGCAGACGGCGCTGCGGTGAAGAAGGGCGATATCATTGCTCGTTACGCGATCGACAAGCTCGAAAGCGAGGAGCGGCGCCTGGCGGCAGACATTGAAAGCCTGCGTTCACGGATTGCCTTCAAATCCGGTCCCTATCGCACCGAAAGCGAGGCGATCTGGCAGATCGAGCGCGAAACGCAGGAGAGCAGCCGCGCCCGGCTTCGCGCGAAACTCAAGGAGATGGAGAGGCTGGAGGCGAGTGGCCAGATTGCGCCGCAGCGGCTGGAAGAAACCCGGCTGCGACTGGAGGAGGCGGATGCCGAGCATGCCCGGCTTTCCCATCAGCGCACCCTCGACCGCGCCCAGATCGCGCTCGATATCGGCCAGATGGAGCATGATCTGTCTGTCGGGGAGGCACGGCTTGAAGATATCGGGCGCGAGAAGGACCGCAGCGCTCTGGCGGCGCCCGAAAACGGCGTGGTGATCTGGCGCGATCCGCACCTTGCCGAAGCAGGCGGCGGCGAGTTGCGCCGCGGCACGCCGATCGCTTCGCTGGTCACGCCCGGCCGCTACGGCGCGGTTGTTCGCTTCGGCGACAGCGACATGCGCGTCGTAGAGGACGCGTCGGTGAGCGTCGGTTTCGAAGATGGGCGGGAGCCCGTCAGAGCCGAGATCGTTTCGAAACGGCTGGTCGATGACCCCATCGAGCAGAAGCGGGGTCGCTACGCCTATGACGTCGCCATTGTTTTTGAAGGCGATGAGACAATGTTGCACAGTCAGGCGCTGTGCAACTTCAGCCGGCCCGTCGCGACCCCATCGGCTGCGATACCGGCAAGCGCGCTCCGGTTTCAGTCTGGCCGCGCCTATGCGATGAAGCTTGAAGACGGCAAGACCGGCCTTGTCGAACTTGAACTCGGCGAGGTGGCGGATGGTTATGTCCGCGTCCTCGCCGGACTGAAAAGCGGTGATATCGTTGTCGAATAGCCGCCTTCTACCGCTCCGACGACTGGCGGCGCTGGCTCTCCCGCTCGTTCTCGCCGCCTGCGCCTCGCCCGCGCTGAAGCAGACAAGCGCTGATATCGATGCGCTCCAGCGCCAGATTGATGCCCCGTCGCCTCTGTCCGCGTCCGAAGGTCCCCTTGGCCCGGTCGAGCTCGTAGCCTCTGCCGATCGGCGCGGCCATGATGTGATGAAGGCGCGGCTGAAGCGCGCCGAAGCGGAACTGGCGCTAGACGAAACCCGCTCGCGCCGGTTTCCACGCATTTCGGTGGAAGCGCGCGACTTCGTCACCTATGACCGGCGCAACGGGGTTACCGACAACGCCAATGTCGTGCTCGGCGTCAACTGGGATATCGCCTATGCGCTGCTCGGGCTCGACAGCCGCAATATCGCAATCGCCGAAGAGCTCATTCCGGTCCAGTATCAGCTTTCCTACCGCAATGCGCTGGGGGCTTTGCTTGCCGCCTATGCTTCGTTGAGCGAGATGGATTTCAAGCGCCGACACACGCTGCTGGAGGCGGATGCGCTTTCCTGTCAGGCGAAATCGATGCGCGCCGAACAGAAACTCGGCACGGTCTCGGTGGCGGAGGTTGACGCGATGAACGCGCGGATTGCCGCGGTGCGGAGCGAGGCGGACGCGATTGCCATGGCAATGGAGGCGGAGGAAAGCAAGGTGATGGCGCTGGCCGGCCTGAAGGCGGGCGCCCAGCCTGTGGCGGCATCGCGATCCGTTCTGCCGGCGCTGGCGGGCCTGCCCAAGTCTGTTGCAGAGAACGGCGAAAGCTGTTTTTCGGCTTCCGGCAGCCAGGCGCTGGAAAATCTTCTGGTCGAAGCTGCCGGCGCCCAGCTCGATCTCGCCAGAAAATCGCGCTTTACCAAGCTGACCGCTGCGCTCCCGACCTTCATGAGCGAGGATGGCGGTCTCAGCCTTCAGTTCCTGGTTGGTTATGTGCTGCCGCTGATCGATCAGGGCGACAGCCTGCGGCTGACCGACCGCGCGCGCATCCGCCTGCTGGAGACAATCCTGGCGGCGCGCGAAAACCACCGTGAGTTTCTGAACCGCTACAATGAAACCGTGCTGAACACCGCCGGTGCCCGTCGCGCGCTCGCCTCGGCCGATGCCGCCATTGCGACGGCGCGGACATCCCTTTCCGCAGCGCCCGATGCCGAGCAATGCGCCGCCGAGACGGCGCTATCGAAGGCGCGGCTGGAGCGTGCCGAGGCATTGTTCGCAATCGAGATGGCGCGCGCCCGGCAAACGCTGATGTGCGCGCCGCTGCCGGAAGCTCAGAACCCGGCCTGAGGGTTAGCGTACCGGCGGCGCGGCGGCGAGTGCTTCCCTGCCGGTCTGCGCCGATTTCTTTTCGGAAGAGGAGACTTCGGCAAGGGTGCTGGCCAGCAATTCGAAACGACTGGCGGCGAGGTGATGGCCGACCTCGGGTATGATCCTGCACTCTGCATTCGGATTGGTCTCGGCCAAAGCCGCAATTGGCGCGGGGGGCGACATCTTGTCGTCGGCGCCCTGAAGAAACGTGATCGGCATCTCCAGCCCGCCGATATCCTGATCCCAGCCGCGTTGATTGACGGCGAGATCGGCGACCACGCTTGCCGATGACCGTTCGCCGATCAACCGCAGCCACGACAGCGCCCAGCCGGCCTCAATGGATTGGTCGATCACTGCCAGATCGGCAGGGCTTTCGCGATAGGCGTGACGGTAGGCGCGCGCAGCAAGGGAAGGGGAGCGCGCCAGCGCGGCATAGGCCTTGACGATGGCGCCGATCACGATCGGTCGCTGGCGGACGGCGCTCGTCAAAGCTGCCTGCATGCTGCGTTCCGATGCCGGCGCGGATTTCGATGGCGGAAACGGCGCGCCGGCAATCACCAGGCGCTCGACAAGGCCCGGGTGGCGGGCAGAGAAATGCGTGGCCCACGAGACACCGGAATTGACCGCGACGCATGTCACCGGTCCGCCGATGAGGTGGTGCACCATTTCGGCAACCGCCTCGGTATAGGTCTCAAGAAAACGCAACGGATCCGAATGGTCGACTCCGTCGATGAAAAACCGGGGCGCCACCAGAAAGCGCAGGCCATGGCGCCGCAAAATATCGACCTTGTCTTCGCAGTAGAGCGTTGGCGACAACAGGCCGTGGAAAAACAGACATGGCTTGCCGCTTCGGTCGCCGAACTCCCAGATCGGCAGTTCGGCGCCGTTTTGAAGCGCAACGGAATGCACCGCCACCTTGCCTGCGAAATGGCGGGCCAGAAGCTTGCGCTCCGAACTATGATCCCGGGCGCCGGAAAAGGTGGCGATGAAATAACTCATCAGGCTTGCGGAGATCGAGCGGGCCAGCGCTGCCTGATTGGTGACGCCGAATTTCTGGAAGATGACCTGCAACTGCTTGCGCTTGGTACCGTAGGAAGCGCCCAGCCTTTCGGCGGCATCCTTCAGTTCGTAACCGGCCAGAAGCTGCGCGATCAACTGATATTCGCTGGCGGTCAGCGGCGCGACATGGAGCGGCGTATGTCTTTCAAAGAACGCGCGATCGATTTCAAGCGCAAGCCACTCGGCCCCTTCCGGCGCTTGTGGCCAGTAGTGCCCGACCGAAAGGACAGCCTGTAGTAGGTTCTCGTGTTCCCTGAAGGCGAAGCCCTGTTGGTCGCCCGGCGGTAGGTCGAAACGACGCGGCAGCGCACCGGCTTCTCCGTAGCTCAGGATAACCGTGCCGTCGCGATCAAGCAGGCAGACCGGCAGATCGAATGGAGGCAGGGTCTTGTAGAAGAAATCCTGGATGGCGATCTGCCGACGGGCGTCACGGATTTCCGGCGCATCCCCATCCCACCGCGCCGGCAGCACGGACGGTTTGAGGATCCGGGGGATTTCGGCAAGTCTTGCGATCTGCCGACGGAGTGCTGCGCGAGACGCGGTCATGGCGCAGATTTTTGGGAAAACCCGGCTGCGAGGTCAAGGGGCACACTGCGAAATGCGGCATTTTTGCGGCAAAATCTTTAGTTCGGCATGAGCGTTCGACGCCGATCGGCGTATTAACGTTGAAAAAAATGATCGTATGTCGTGTTCCCGGAGCCAAGCCGATTGACACTGCGGTCAAAGCCAAACCGGCCTCTGTGCATTATCGGGACATAGATTCACGGTAGCTATCGGGGATTCGAAGGGGCATGAGTCCGTCGGCATCGAGTTCAATGCCGTCTGACCAGACATAATCGCCGGTGAGGTTGATCCGGTCCCAGCCCAAAGGTGAAAGCTGCGAGAGTAGAGCGGGATCAATTTTCACTCCGCGACTTCCAAGTTCACTCACGGCGCGGTCGAGATAGCGGCAGTTGAACAGGATGATTGCGGCGGTGACGAGATTGAGTGCTGCCGCTCGCATTTGCTGATTTTCGATACCGCGATCCCGGAAGCGGCCGAGCCGGTGGAACGCAACCGCGCGCGCCAGACTGTTTCGCGCTTCGCCCTTATTGAGTTCACCCGTGACAAGCTGGCGAAGCGCCGGATCCTTGAACCATCGCAATGTGAAGAGTGTGCGCTCGATACGGCCGACCTCGCGAAGGGCAGCGGCAAGGCTGTTTTGTTGCCGGTAGGCTGAGAGCTTTTTCAGGATCAGCGATGGGGTGATGGTTCGGTCGCGCATCGCCCTAATGACGCGATGAATGTCGGGCCAGTGATTGACGATCAGATCGCGGTTGAGCCTGTTCCCGAACAGCGGCGCGAGGCGTCCGTAACGCTTGGGCGGCTCGAAGGAATAGAGGCGGCGATCGGAGAGGCGCGGAATACGTGGCTCAAAATCAAGCCCGAGCAGGTCCATGACCGCAAACACGATATCGGAGACGCCGCCGCCATCGACGTGCAGCGCGGAAAGGTTGGCGTTGCTTTCGTGGCCGAGAATGCCGTCGAGGGCATGGATCGCTTCGCCGGCAGTGCCCGCGATCACGGTTTGATGGAGCGGTGCGTAGCGGTCGGTGATGGTGGTGTAGATTTTGACGATCGGGTCGCGGCCGTAATGCGCGTTGACCTGACCGCCAGCCTCCCCGGCGCCACCAAGATAATAAGCCTGCCCATCGGCAGAGGCGCGCCAGCCCTCACCGAACCAGGCCGCCATTGGTTCGGCCTGTATGGCGTCGGTCAGACAGCCGAGCGCGGCGCGAAACGTCTCTTCACGCATGTGCCACGTCTGCATGCGCAGGAGCGTGCGCCGCGATGCCACGCCGCAGACCTCAGCCATCCGTGACAGGCCGAGGTTCGTCGCTTCCGCAATCATAGCTGCGAGAAAGGATCGTTCATCGCTGGGCGGCAACCCGGTCGAGACATGACCGAAATGGCTGGTGAAACCGGTCCAACGTTCGACCTGAGACAAAACATCGGTGATGCGCGTCGTCGGCACGAGATTGTAGCAGGTCCGGACGAACTGTCTGCCATCGTCGCGTTCGGCAAGATCGGTTTTCGGCTCTTTCGGAAACCGCAGTCGGTCACCGGAAAACAGCGCGGGATCGCCGCTGGTCAGCCCCCCTGATACCTTGAGCAGCGCAGTATCCAGTTCGGCCGCGCGGGCATCGAGCCACACATGAGGATCAGGAATATCGGAGACCTGTGCCGGGACCGGATCCGTACTCGGTGAAAGCAGCGTTTCCAGAGAGCGGTGCAGTCGGGAGGTTGGCACCCAGATGTCGCCCGCCGCCAGTGCTCCAGCCAACGCGGAATAGGTCGCCAGCTCCCAATGGGTTCGGTCGATCTTGTCGTCCGTGACGACATAGCGCTGCCATCGCCGCTCGATATGCCCGAGCGGCAAGCCATCAGGGAGCGCCGTGCGCCAGTCGCCATCGAGTTCGGCCAGGATCGCCATCGCTGCACGGAGCGGCGCGGTACCCTTGCGACCCTCGAACGTGAACGCTTTCAGGAAGCGCGGCCCCGCCCGCTTGAACGTCCGATATTCTGGCCCGATTTCACTGATGGCATTATCTCGTCCCGGCCTCGTGGTTCGCCGGAGAAGAGCAGCGTCGGCATCGATCGTATCGAGCGAGGCGACCGCTGCGACCGCTGCTGCAATATCGCCGCCGGCGCGTGCGGCTTTGCTGACCGCCTCAAGCACGTCGGCGACACGGATTAATCGGTCGCGGCCCTGGTCGGCAGAAGCGGCAACCGTCTGTTCAAGGCGTTTGCGGGCACGCAGATGCGCTCGCCCGATGAGCGAGTCGAACATACCGATAGCTGTGTCAGTCAGCGTGGCCTCAAACTCGCGCAGCGTCGCCACAAGAATAACATGCCGCCGCGCCGACCCCATCTGCTGGAATGCCTGCGCGGTGTAGCGGACCCCTTCGCGCGCAAATTGCTCCATTCGGGGTTCGTATCGTCTATCGATGGCGGGCGTCCTGATGCCGCGAACCAGTGCGATCTTGTCAAGAATACCGACGAGCGAGGCAGAGGCGACGCGCGGGGTGGGTTCCCGTAGCCAGGAAAATCGGCTTTGCCTATCGTGCGTTTTCTCGGCGATAAGCGCGTCAAGTCGGCTATGGGTGGCCGGATCGAGACGATTGTCGATGTCGGCGATGATCCGGTTTTCGGCCGCGTGCATCGCTTCGGCGGCCATGCGCTCGACCACGGTGATTCCGGAAATGACTATCTTACGGAAGCGCAGTTCGTCGAGGAAGTTGCCCAACAAGACGCGTCCGTTGGTCAGGCCGACAGCTTCGGCTTCCAGCCACGCTCGAAGCGTTGCGCGCATCGGCTTGGTGAGGTCGGTGAACCCGAAACGCGCCTTGATCGCGAGAAGCTGATCGTAGCGTGTGGGCGTCCGTCGTGCGAAACCGCCGATCACTTCTGCATCGATCCCGATCTGCTCAGCGATATGGTCGAGCATGACAGCGGGCAGCAATTCGCCGCGTCGGAGATGCCTCCCCGGATAACGCAGACAGCAAAGCTGCAAAGCATAGCCAAGCCGGGTCTCAGGCGTGCGGGCGCTGTTGATGGCAGCTAGGTCGTTTACGTCCAGACTGTGATGGCGGACGACCGTCGTCTCGTCTTCGGGCAGCGCCAACAAAGCGTCGCGCTGAGGGCCGGTCATGTAAATGCGTGCTGGCATCGGTTATCCCTTTCAAAAATCACTTGCCTTTTGATACAGTTTTGCAAGAGGATTGTGAAAGGCATTGAGCCTTGATTTGCGGTCATGGTCATCCTGCTTCCGTAGACGGCCGTTTGTGAAAGGATCGAATTGAGCACCGCACCTTATTTGATCGGCTATGCTCGCGTGTCGAAGGGGGACGACCAGTCGAACGCAGCACAGTTGCGCGCGCTGACGGCAGCGGGTTGTAAACGCGTCTTCGAAGAATCCGCCAGCGGCGGGCGATGGGACCGGCCGAGGCTCCAGGAGATGATCGGCCAGCTACGGGATGGCGATGTCGTTGTTGTCTGGAAGCTCGACCGGCTTTCGCGAAGCCTGAAAGACCTGCTGCACTTGATGGAAAAGATCGAAGCGGCGGGGGCCGGCTTCCGGTCGCTGACCGAAGCGATCGACACGACGACACCGGCAGGCCGCATGATGATGCAGATGGTCGGCTCATTCGCCGAGTTCGAGCGCGCCATGATCCGCGAGCGGACTAGCGCAGGGCTAGCGCAGGCGCGGTTGGAAGGGCGGCTCGGTGGTCGGCGGCGCAAACTTGACGATAAGAAACGGCGTGAGATCGCCGAATCCGTTGTTGCGGGGCGCAAGTCCGGCGCCGAGATGGCGCGGCTCTATGACGTGAGCGAGCCAACCGTCTCAAGAATCGTTGCCGAATATCGTCAGCGGGAAGCCCATGAGGCCTTGGCATGACTTGGATCCGATGACCTCCATGGGGTGGAAAGCGGAAAGGCCGCTTTCAGCAGCCAACCCTTCCAAGCGGAAGATGTCGAACGACCTACCAATTGCAGTCGATCAAGACATGGATCGTCGGCAAAGCTGCATGGACCTCCGATCATTTCGGCGACAGGGTTTCAATGATCCGGCAATCGTCGACGATGCCGCACTCGCACTGGTCGATCATTCTGTCGAGTTCGGCCTTGAGCGCCATGAGATCAGTGATCTTCTTTTCGACCTCTGCACGATGTTCGCTAGCGATGGCATCAACTGCTGCGCAGGATTGTCCGCGATTGTCGGATAGCGTGAGAAGCGCTCTGATCTGGTCGAGCGAGAAGCCCAGGTCACGTGCCCGGCGGATAAAGCTCAGCCGGTTCAGATGGTCTGGCTCGTACGCCCGATAATTGCCTTCGGTACGCGAGGGCTCGGGCAGTAGACCGTTCTTCTCGTAAAAGCGGATCGTTTCGACCTTGGTACCGGTTTGCCTTGCAAGATGACCGATCGTCAGAATTGAAGAGTTCATTTTATGACCCTATAGCGTATACAGGGTCATGTAGGTTCTATTTGGACGTTTGTCGATCTCGATGGCTCGCCTAGTGCGCCGCTCTGGCGCTCTCCACCTCTTCACGCACCAGGTCGTGGAGTTGCTGCGGTCCGAAGGATTCCAGCGGCCTGCCATTCACGAAAAAGGTCGGTGTCTGGCGCACATTATTGCTCTGAACATCGGCCATATCCTGCTCAAGAACGGCGTCAATCTCGGCCGAGGACATCTCACGCCGTGCCTGCTCAACATCCAACCCAGCCGCCGCCACGATTTCCCAGGCTTTCTCGAGATCGGGTGCACCATGCACGGCCCATTCCGGCTGTCGCGCCAGCAGGGCTTCCAGTATCGGTTCGTATCTGTCCTGAAGACGGGCTGTTTCCAGAATCCTGACGGCTTCGTCAGATCCGTCATGGAAGGGCGCGTATCGGATGACCAGGCGCGTCTCGGCAGGGAAATTCGCCATGATCTGCTTAACGGCTGGATAGAAAGCTCGGCACGCCTCGCAGGACGGATCAAAGAATTCCACGATCGTCACCGGCGCATCCGCTGGGCCGATTACGGGTGAATGCGCCCTGACCAACGCATCACCTTGCGCCGGTGCAACGGGCTGTGCCGAGAGGCCGCCGTACCGGTCGTAGATAAAGGCACCGCCTGCAAAGACAATCAGTGCGACAAGGCCAGTGAGAAGTACGATGGACCGTCTGGTCATGTTGAACGTCTCCGGTGCGCGAGAACGAGAAGAAGAGCGATGCTCCCAAAGGCGGCGAGCGATAGGTAAGGGAGCGGCAAAATGCCAAGGACCGTCATCTCGACGCCAGAACATGACGGGCCGTCTTGTGTACAAGGCTCGATGGCTGCTGGAAGGATCCTCGCATAAAGGAGGGAGTGGAATGCAGCGATGGCGGCACCTAGGGCAGCCAGTGGAAGTCCGTACCGGGAAACGCTGGCATCACCTCGAAAGCTAGCGACAGCCAGAATGACCGCCAGCGGAAACATGAAAGCGCGCTGATGCCAGCACAGATTGCACGGCGTCTGTCCCATGACCTCACCAATGAAGAGAGCGCTGAGCGAGGCGGCAAGCGCAATGAGCCATGCCGAGAAGACGAACGCCCAGGTATTTGCAGTCGTGCCCGCCCCGGTGGTCATAGCACTCCCTTTCGCCATCGTTTCGCTTCGCTCCATTTACCTTTGCATTCAACTATTTCTGCACCCTGTACCCACTACAGGGTCAAGGCTCCTTAATGAAGTTGTACCGCGAATTTGCACGTGGATCGCAGCGCGAAATCAAATAAACGAAGTCCACTCTTGACCCTATAGTTGCTACAGGGTCTATCTGCGGTGTCACATTAAACCATCGAGGTGACACCATGGCGGCAGCGAGCCCTTACAGACTGCGTATAGAAGGCATGGACTGCGCCTCGTGCGCATTGAAAATCGAGACGGCGATGCAACGCCTGCCGGGCGTTAGCGACATCAATGTCAGCTACGCCAACGAGACGCTAGCATTGCAACTCGATGAAGACCGGACGGCCCTCGGCACTATTGAGCAAAAGATCCGAGCGCTCGGGTACACGCCAGTGATCGAGCAGGCTGAGACGAAGGGGGGGCCGCCTCGGAAGCGCATCACAGAGGCGTGGTGGAAAGGCAGCAAGGGTCGGCTTGTACTGCTGACCGGCGCACTGTTCATGCTTGCCTTCGCCATTGCGCGTATCCTGCCGGATTGGGAGCAATGGCTCTATTCAGGTGCGGCCCTGATCAGCGTTATCCCGTTCGCGCGGCGGGCGGTCGCCGGTGCGATGTCCGGCTCACCCTTCACCATCGAGACGTTGATGACGGTCGCGGCACTCGGCGCGGTCGCCATCGGCGAGGCCGAAGAAGCTGCTGTCGTGATCTTCCTGTTCGCAGTGGGCGAGCTGCTTGAAACCGTGGCGGCAGGCCGTGCGCGGGCAGGCATTGAAGCGCTGATCGATCTCGTGCCCCGGGTCGCGTTCCGCGAGCGTGATGGTGTCATTGAGCAGGTCGCTGCCGAAGAGTTGGCTATTGGTGATGTCGTCGTTGTTCGGCCTGGGGACCGTGTGCCGTCTGACGGCACGGTGATTGATGGTGCATCTGAGGTCGATGAGGCGCCCGTGACAGGCGAATCCATGCCCGTGCTTAAAGAAGCCGGCGCAAACGTCTATGCCGGCAGCATCAATGCAAATGGCGAGTTGCGAGTGTCGATCAGTCATGTCGCGGCCGACAATACCATTGCCCGCATCATCCACATGGTCGAGGAAGCTCAGGAATCAAAGGCCCCGACGGCGCGTATGATCGACCGTTTCAGCCGCTGGTATACGCCTGGCGCTATGGTCGTCGCGGCTCTGATCGTCGTGGTGCCGCCGCTCGCCTTCGGCGGTGACTGGATGACATGGGTATATCGGGGTCTTGCGACGTTGCTGATTGCTTGCCCCTGCGCGCTCGTGATTTCCACGCCGGCGGCTATTGCCTCGGGTCTTGCCGCCGGCGCGCGTCAGGGATTGCTGATTAAGGGGGGCGCGGCACTGGAAATACTCGGTAAGGTCGTAACTGTTGCCTTCGACAAGACAGGAACGCTGACGCGTGGCCATCCCCAGGTGACGGACATTGTGCCGATCAATGGGGACGAGAACGCCGTCCTTGCCATTGCAGCGGCCGTCGAGCGCAGCACCAGCCATCCTCTCGGGGTTGCAATCGTGGAGGCGGCAAAAGTGCGGGGGCTCGAACTGCCCGTCACCTTCGGGGGCGGCGTTGCCACACCCGGCAAAGCGGTCACAGCGCGGTTGAAGGACGGCTTCG
The DNA here is from genome assembly GCF_013459645.1 of Martelella sp. NC20. Lineage (NCBI taxonomy): Bacteria > Pseudomonadati > Pseudomonadota > Alphaproteobacteria > Hyphomicrobiales > Aurantimonadaceae > Martelella > Martelella soudanensis. The sequence continues at coordinate 207,114 of NZ_CP054863.1, read as the reverse complement.
CTTCGGTCGGGTCTCCCCGTCATGCCGCCGAACAGGCTGCCCTCGAAGAGAACATTGCCGAGACGATCACCATACTGGAGAGCCAGGGCAAGACGGTCGTCGTGCTTATAAAGGGCAAGACCATCGAGGGATTGATCGCGTTGCGCGACGAACCGCGCGACGACGCTATCGAAGGTGTGAAGCGGCTGACAGATCGAGGTGTGCGGCCACTGATGCTGACCGGCGACAACAAGCGCACGGCCGACGCCATTGCGGCCCATCTTGGCCTTGAGGCAAGCGCCGAATTGTTGCCCGACGCCAAGCTCGCCGAGATCGGTCGCCTCAAAGCTAATGGCCCGATCGCCATGGTGGGAGACGGTATCAATGACGCGCCGGCGCTCGCAGCCGCTTCCGTTGGCGTTGCCATGGGTGCAGGCACCGACGTTGCTCTGGAGACCGCAGATGCCGCGCTGCTCAGAAACCGGGTGACGGGTGTTGCCGATCTCATCGGGTTGTCACAGGCGACACTCGGCAATATTTGGCAAAATATCGCCATAGCGCTTGGTCTGAAGGCCGTCTTCCTCGTGACGACTCTATTCGGCATTACCACGCTCTGGATGGCGATTCTCGCCGATACGGGCGCTACGGTCCTCGTTACAGCCAATGCGCTGCGCCTGCTGACCTGGCGCGGCACCCGCGACAAATGAGCCCAAGCAGTGCGCGAAGGCAGGTCGCGGCTTCCACTTCTCGCCAAGAAAGCCGAGGTGTAATTTATGAGTAATCAGTCCAAGGGCAGTGCCACTTCATCCGAGAAGAGCGAACAATGGGCGCTCGCATGGGTGCTTGCGATCAATACGGCCCAGGCAGCCATTGTGGGGGGATTAGGGTGGTGGGCTCAGTCAACAGGATTGATGGGCTCTGCACTCGATAATCTTGGCGATGCCGGTGTCTACGCTATTAGCCTTTTCGTCGTAGGTCGCGGTTTGGCGGCGAAGGTTCGAGTTGCCCGGCTGTCGGGTATCCTTCTGATGGTTTTCGCTGGTCTTCTTCTATTTGAAGTCGGTCGTCGCTTCTTCACTGGCTCCGATCCGATAGGGCCGGTCATGATTGCCGTGGCAATCGCGAGCGCGCTTACGAATATGATCTGCATGTGGTTCCTGAATTCTCATCGGGAAGGCGGCGTGCATCTGCAAGCCTCATGGATTTTCACGACAAACGACATGCTCGTGAACTCAGCCATCGCGCTTTCGGGTCTGGCCGTAATCCTTTTCAATTCGCCCTACCCGGATCTGATCATCGGCCTGGGCGTGGTTGTTGTCGTTGTCAGAAGCGGCTTGGAAATTCTTGAAAAGGCCGGGGAAGCTGGAGAGAAAGTTAATCAACATGATTAGTTCACGAGCCCTATCCGCCGCCTTCCTTACCCTTGCGGTATTGATCTCTCCTGCCGTTGGTCACGACTTCCAAGCCGGTTCGATCACCATCAATCATCCGTGGTCGCGCGCGACTCCGCCGGTCGCGCCGGTAGCCGGCGGCTATCTGACGCTAACGAACGATGGCGGTATGGCCGACCGTCTGGTTTCGATCTCATCACCTCTGTCAGAACGGGCGGAAATCCACGAGTCGACCGTGATCGACGGGGTTGCCAGCATGAGGCCGGTGCAAAATGGCATCGAAATTGGGGCTGGCAAGACGGTCGAACTTCAACCTGGCGGTATACACATCATGTTTTTGAAGCCATCGCGTCCTTTGAAGGAAGGGGAGCGGTTTGCCGCAACACTGGTGTTCGAGCAGGCCGGTACCATCGACGTTGAGTTCGCTGTGCAGAACATGGGTGCTCGTCCGGAATTTGCGAACGAACATGACGGGCACGGAGAGGCTGTCCAATGAGCGGCGTCAAACTTTTCCGTCTTGTTGCATGGGTTGCCGTCGCCGCTGTCGGTGGGCTTTTCATCGGCTTGTCAGTGTCCAAGCCTTGGCAGCAGCAAAATGCGGCGGTCGCGTCTTCGACAGGCATCGCAGCTATCGGCGGCCCGTTCCAGCTCACATCGCATCAAGGCGGGACGATCGACAATGCCGCGCTTGCTGGAAAGCCTTATCTCGCCTTCTTCGGCTTCACCCATTGTCCCGATGTGTGTCCGACGACGCTCTACGAACTCAGCGATCTCATGAACGAGCTCGGGCCGGTGGCCGACCAGTTCAACGTACTGTTCTTCACCGTCGATCCCGAACGAGACAGCCAAGAGCTGCTGGCTCAATACATGACAGCCTTTGATGATCGCATCCTCGCATTGCGGGGAAATCGACAGGAAACGGACGCCGTGGTGAAGGCCTTTGCGGCCTACGCGCGAAAAGTGCCTCTGGAGGGGGGCGAATACACGATGGATCACACCGCAGGCGTCTACATGATGGATGCCGAGAGCCAATTCGTCGGCACGCTCGACATGCACGAGCCGCGTGAGATTCGCTTGCAGAAGCTCCGCCGTCTAGTGGGCGAGATTGGCTGATGGAGTTCTCCAGTATCGGAATGGCGACGGCTTTCGCCGCTGGCGTTATATCCTTCCTGTCGCCCTGCGTTCTGCCGCTGGTGCCGGGCTATATTTCCTACGTTGCAGGCCGCACGATTAGCCCGGACGGAATTGCGGCCGATACAGAATTCAGGGCAGCGGGCCGAACTCTCGGCCTCAGCCTCTGCTTCGTGCTCGGCTTCACGACCGTGTTTGTCATCCTTGGGGCCAGCGCCACCGTGTTGAGCCGGCTCTTGCGCATGTATCTTTTCGAAGCGAACCTGATTGGCGGAGGGATCGTTATCGTCTTCGGCCTATTCACGACCGGCCTCGTACCAATGCCCTGGCTCAATCGTGAAGCCCGGTTCCATGCCAATCCGGGCAGCGGAAGCGCTGGGGCCGCTTATCTCCTGGGTCTCGCTTTTGCGTTCGGCTGGGCTCCCTGCATCGGACCAGTGCTAGGTGCGATTCTGACCCTCTCCGCTGCCAACGCCACGGTTGCAAGCGGAACGACGCTGCTCGCCGTCTATTCCCTGGGCCTTGGCCTCCCTTTCATCTTGGCGGCTTTATTCATGCGCGGGTTCATGGCGCGGATGATGTCGATGCGCCGCACCGGCCGGGTGCTCAAAATCGTCGCTGGTGGGGTGATGGTGGTGATGGGCATCGCCATGATCACCGGCCATCTCTCTAGCTTTGCAATATGGCTGCTCCAGACGTTCCCGGCCCTCGGTCGGATCGGCTAAGCCGGAGTTTAAAGGACATTCGGACATGCTCAGGCTCGGCCTTCCACTCGCCCTTGGCGGGTTTTTCATTGATCAGGCGACGAAGTGGTGGGTCATGGACCATGTTATGAATCCACCTCAGGTCATTCCCGTCACCGGCTTCTTTAATCTCGTGCTCGGCTTTAACACCGGCGTGAGCTTCGGATTGTTCGGCCAGGCGCCGGTTTGGCTCCTGATGGCGTTCCCGCTCGCTATAGTCGCCGGCCTCCTTATCTGGATCCATCGAAGCGACAGCCGCCTGACGGCATCCGCCCTCGGGCTCGTGGTTGGGGGGGCGCTCGGCAATCTGCTCGACCGGCTCCGGCAGGGTGCCGTGACGGATTTCCTGGATTTTTACATCGGCAGCTATCATTGGCCCGCCTTCAATCTTGCCGACGTGGCGATTGTCTGTGGGGTAGGGCTTTTGCTGATGGAGAGCATTCTGGTAAAAGGCAAAGCAAAGGCTGCATGAACAGAAGCCCTCGCCAGCTATCCGTGAGCCATGGTTCGGAGGAAATAGACGTTCTAGTGATCGGCGCGGGTCAAGCGGGACTCGCAGCCGGCTATTATCTTGCCCGACCAGAGCTTTCATTCCAAATCGTCGATCGCCATGCCCGCGTCGGCGACAGTTGGCGCCATCGCTACGATTCCCTGACCCTGTTCACTCCGCGCGCATTTAGTTCGCTGCCTGGTCTTGCGCTCGATGGGGACCCAGAAGGCTATCCAACGCGAGACGAGTTTGCGAATTATCTCGAAACCTACGCCAGCCATTTCGACCTACCGGTGCATTCCGGAAATGGTGTGGCTCGGCTCGAACGCCGGGCCGATGAGCGGTTCGCCGCGCAACTCGACGATGGCAGGTACATAGTAGCGAAGGCAGTGATCGTCGCGACGGGTGCGTTTCAGAAACCGATAATCCCAACGATTGCTGCCGGCTTCGACAGCGCAGTCAAGCAACTAACACCGGAAAGTTATCACAATCCCAGTGATCTCCCGCTTGGCATGGTCCTTATTGTCGGAGATGGAGCAAGCGGACGCGACATCGCAGCCGAGCTGGCTTTGACCCATGAAGTGGTGCTTGCGGCTGGACGCAGCCGCCGTCTGTTTCCCGAGCGCATTCTGGGCCAGAGTACATGGTGGTGGCTGCACACATTGGGCTTGATGAGAGCAAGGCCCGAATCGACGATAGGACGCGTGATGCGGCGCGCGGACCCCTTTCCTGACAGGGATCGGAGCCTTGACGACTTGGAACGAAGGGGCGTAGCCGTCGCGAAACGCTTAGTCTCTTCACAAGACCGCCTCGCATTCTTTGCCGATGGATCGAAACGGGTGATCGATTCCGTCATCTGGTGCATCGGATATCGAGACGATAGCGCATGGCTCCAGATTCCAGGCAGTACCCGTTCCAACGGAAGCATTCTGCAAGAAGGCAGCCTTTCTCCCGTACCGGGCCTTTTTCATCTAGGACGTCCGTGGCAGCGAAATCGTGCTTCAGCCTTCGTGATGGGCGCTGGTGAAGATGCTTCCGCAGTTGTCGCCGCATGCGCGAAATTCTGCTCCGGTCGCGACGTGCCGGTATGATAGGTCGCGGTGACGTCGGCCACCTGCAGCGTCTGGTTTCAGAAGCAATGACCTGCCTCAGGGACGTCCCGGATGGCGTCGCTTGTTGCCCGACCGCGTTGGTACCGTCCAGCAGGTTCCTACCGTGAATCTATGTCCCAATAATGCACAGGGGCCAGCTCCTCCTTCAGCATGTCGAAGTAGACGGCGACGATCACGTCGTTTTCCGGATCGGACCAATGCTCAGCGTTCATGGCGTCAGGCTATGATGGCAAATTGCTTTGTCACGGGAAACCCGTCAGCCGAGCATCTGCAGCCCATGCTTTTGTACCAGAGACAGGAGCTTGAGTGCCGGCCCGCTTGGCCGCTTGGTGCCGGTTTCCCATTTCTGCACCGTTGACGGGCTTGTGTTCAGGTAACGGGCAAAGACCGGCTGGCTGACGTGATTGTGTTCGCGCAGAGCCTTGATCGCGTCAGGCGTCAGTTCCTGCGGGATTACAAGGCAGTCTTCATCGAAGGTCCGCATCGTTTCCTTGTCGATGGTGCCGGCCGCTGCCATGCCTTCGACTGCACTGTGGATCGCCTCGAAAGCATCGCTCTTGAACCTGCGCTTAGTCGCCATGGTCTATCTCCAGCAGGGCGCCGATCCCAAGTTCAGCCTCGAGGTCGGCAATCGTCTTGCGACGGTAAAGCTCCGCGAGCTTCCGGAAGGCCGCAAGCTCGTCGTCATCGATGTTCGCCCGGTCCTTCTTGGCGAAGAGATAGGCGAACACCCAGAATTCTCCGGCTTTTGCCAGAACGATGGACCGATGCATGTTTTCGTTGAGCCGCTTCTTGAAGACGCCGCCGCCAAGATCGTCGGCTTGGCCAAGGGCAACCTGGTGGATTGTCTTCGACAGAGCCTTGTCGGTTATCCGCGCCTTCTTTGCCGCTTTTGCGAACCACGCTGTTTTGAACACTCGTTCTGACATTTATCTATATAGCACCAAGTGCTATATTCCTCAAGGTTGAAAAGGCCGCTATGCCGCCTCCCATACCTGATTCAGAATCCGGGCGGCAAGCGCTGCCTTGTCCTGTGGCAGGAAGCGGCCATAGTGCTCTTGAACGACATCAGGCGTGTCCTGGATTGCGTAGCTTGCCTGTTCGTAAGAGCCCGTTTGCTTGAGGATGTGGGTTGCCAGAATGTCGCGAAGATTATGAGGGCCGTGCGGCAGCAGGCCCTTGATGGCGCCGCGACCGGTATAGGGATTATAAATCCCATAGCGCTGTATTACCGTGCGCCAGGCTTCATAGAACGTCGTGGAATTATATGCTGCCTGCTTGCTGGTCGCCTTCACCGTTTTGACGAACAAGGTGCAGGGATCGTCTGCCGGTCCGAGTAATACGCCGCGGTGACGATCGATATAGGCCTCGAGGTATTTGTAGAGATCGAGCAGGTCCGGCAGGATCAGGCGGAATGGCTTTTGCCCGAAGAAGGACGAGCCGGAGTTCTTGAAGGCCACGGACGGTATGAGCACTTCCCATCCGCTATCGCGCTCGCTCCAGCGCAGTTCACCGCATTTCATGTCTTCCAGTCGTCGCTCGGATGTTGGGAACTGACCGCGAGGGCAGAGGTGAAGTTGACGAAGGTTCTTCTGCCGAAGCCCCAGATGCAGACCGAGACGAAGCAGCAGGAATGACCGCACCGCCTCTGCCGCCGCGCGCGGATAGCGGTCTTCGTCCGGCATGCGTTTCAATATCTCGTCGGTGATCTTGCGGTATTCCGACAGTGGACTATCCTCCTCAAGAACGACCATGATCGGTTCGAAGGGATCGCAATGCACCCGCATCACCCGCTGGATTTCCTTTGAGCGGTAGCCGGCGTGTCGGTGGAATGCATCGCAGGCGCCATGCCAGTTTCGAGAGGCAAACGCGATCTCCTCCGGCGCAATCAAGCCTTCGATCGGGTGAACGTTCTGCAAGAGTTCGGGATGCTGGCGAATCCAACCCACCTCCGAGCGGGTGAGGGATTGCGCGACCATCAGCATGTCTTCTTCCCATTTGGTGTAGAAGCCACGGCGCTGCTCCCGCCATTGCAGATACCAATCCCAGACGCCGGGGAAGATCAGTAGACCGAATGTCAGCTGGCTGAGCGGAACGCCACGGCCTTTGACGATGCCGGAAGGGGAGGCGGCCAAGGCTCCGAACATCAGACCGAGATGTTCGATCTTTTGCGAGGCTGTTTCCTCGCCCCAGACTCCGTTGCGTTGCAACCCGATCGCCGTCAGCGTCGACGTCTTGAACCGGATCAGGTCGGCCATCTCCATTGCCAGCCGCGCCGGCGCGTCGACCACACCGGATAGCAAGTCGGGGTCCTCAAAGGATTCCGCAGCCGTATTGTTAATGTTCTTCGCCAGGGAATTCTCCCAGGGAGAAAGCGATCCGCCTCCATAGGTGATGCCTGGAAAGCGAATGGCATAACGCTGCTTGCTGGCCTTGGCCTGATAGCGCCGGTAGTCGGTTGTTCCCGAGATGATGACCCGGCGGACCCAATCAACGATCTCCTCCCGCTTGCTGAAGGGAAGACTGCTGAAATCATCAGGAAGGTGCACCGCAATCCGTCTTCGCTCGGCAGGACTGATATCGCCAAGATCGTGACCATGAAGAGAGCGGTTCTGGTGTGGCAGCTTCGACTTGAAATATCCTTCCGGCAATCGGTACCGCTTTTCGATGCGGGAGAGAATTCGGAAACTGGCGACCGATCTCGGCACGCTTTTGCCCTCAAACCAGGATAGCATCGTCTTACGGTCGAATGTTTCATCGAGCCGAACGACGGCGCGATAGAGCTGCCAGTAGTTCTCGCCGAACCGACGCGTTTGATAGGCAAGCGCCTCTTGGAAACCATCGGGATCATGTGCCGCATCGAGCAACGGTTCCGGAAATTCCTGGATTGGTTTGGGTTTGGGGCCTCTTGAAACCCGCGTGGAAGCCGGTCGTGAAAGGCAATCTCCAGTTCGCCGAGGCTTTCGGGTGGAAGAGCCTTTCACTTTTGAGGCATCGTGCGTAGCGTTCCCTTGTCGAGCCCTAGGCTTTTGCGTCTGGCGGTCTTCGGACAGGGGAGGGGCGCTGAGCCATCGAGTCATTGCATCCAATGCAATGCGGAACTCCTTCTTCACATCAGCGGAAATCTGATCCTCAAGCCCACAGTCATCGATGACTGCAGTCCAGTCGATGCGCCCGTTCCGCAAGGGTGGTGACTTTCGATAGGTGACAAGACTGGTGAGATAGGACTTGATCATTTCCAGCGTCCGCTTAGACGCGACCGGCGCAATGCGTATCTCGCAGAATTTTGAGATTTTCCGCTGAAAATTACGTGATGAAAATTCTTGATTAGGCATGCTCTTATTCCGTTGCAATCGGCACCAATGCCGAAAGGAACCGGAGATAGAAATTGCTGTTTAACAAATGATGCACTCAACAAAGCGAATGTCGCTACGGTGACATGCCACCGATATTCGAAAGACACACCTGTCGGGGTTAGACCCCATTCGATTTCTTTAGAAAGTTTTCAAAATATAGATATTATTACACCAAATAGAATATTGTATTATATTATAAGTTTTGTGATTTATTTACCAGCGGTAAACCAAAAACACTCACTCCCGATAATATTTACTTATCGATGGTTATGACCTCAACCAGCAATCATACGGTGTAGCGAACCGCAATATTCGAATAGAGTTCCTATAAGAAATCATTTACCATGATTTCAATGGCTTATGATATCGCGAAAATCAGCATGACAGCCCTAATGCGTCCAGCTTTCGAAGCCAGTGTCGCTCTGACGCGTCTGGACGAGCGGATCGCCCGTTCGCCGGCCGGTCAGGGGTGGATCGAACGGTCCCACTTCACCGACGCCTGCGCTTCCTTGTGGATCGACGGCGAACTCGTCCATCTGGAAGACCTCGTCCTCCATGATGCCACCCGCGATATTCGCACACCGACCCATGAGCTGACAATCGCCCGCGACGTCTTGCGCACCCGCCGGCGCATCGCTGCGCAGTCGCCAGATTGGGCGTTATCGAAAGAGGGTATCCGAACGTTGCGACAGACGTCGGACATCAATCCGGTTGGCGCTGAAGCAGAGAAGCCAGCCGACGTCATTCGGCCCGCGGTAGCCATCGATAGGGAAGGGGAAGGGGACGAGGACGATGGTGATGACGTGGAAAATCTTCCTGGCGTCGACTATGCCGCCATCGATGCGGTACTCGCCCGGTCGAACGCGGCAATCGAGAACGCCAGACAGCCGGGCCGTGGCGGCGGCCAAGATAAAGATCCGATGATCTACGATCTCGATTGGGACGAGGATGCCAGGCTAGACGAGTGGCGCGGCGTGTTGCGGCCGGTTCAGGACCTCATCAAAACTGCCGGAGCTGGTCGAGCTGGTCATGGCAAAGCCGCTGGCGTCGGCCGGGATGGTGGCGAAGACGCTCGATGTGACGCCGCAGGCGGCGCGGCGGATTGTTTTGGAACTCGGCCTCAGAGAGATGACGGGGAGGGGGAGGTTTCGGGCATGGGGTGTGATCTAGGTTCAAAAAGCGATACCGCCAATTAGAAAGTCGCGCCTTCGGGAGAGCAGCGGCTTCAAAAGCAAGTATAGTACTTGTGTTCAAAGCAGCGGGAGCAGCTGTAGATTATGGGACGAAAGGGAAGCGCATGGCGAAGATCGATGTTGGCCTACGACAGGCACACAAACTCGCGAATCTGCCGCCTGACAAGCGCACGGCCTTCATTTCCAAAGGCCTCCCCATTTTACTGGAAAGTGCACGCGGCCTCTATGCCGCTTCACAGGTGATTTCAGACATGCCGCGTGAATCCAGCGTGCTGAAGGGCCATGCGGAAGAGGAAGCGGCCAAGATCCTTATCCTGATGGATATCGTGCGCTGCCCGAGGAAACTCATCGCCAGCAGAATTGGTACGTTGATGGGCTGGTACTACGACCATCTCTCGCGGCTTCTCTATGCGGAAGCCTGCCAATGGCGACCGGTCGATCTGAAAGAGTTGCGGAAGATTATCGATCACCGTCGTGTTACCCATTATCTCGACGGTGGCATGGGTGAGTACATCGTGCCCAACGATCTCATCTATCAACGTGAAACCCGACTCTACGCCGATATTGAAGGCCTCGATGACGGCACCCTTCAATGGGTCGCCCCCAATGGGTCTATTCGCCTGTTCGATTCAGTGCCGAATGCGCTGGTCGTCGCTGAGGCACTGTCCGCCATCGGTGCGTTCAGCATCAAGGGGATCAACGCCGTTTCGGCGGTATGGGACGAGGTAGATTTTCAAGATGACACCAGCTGCCATGAAAGCGATAGGCTCATTCAGGCCATGCTTGAGCGGCTGATCGAAGATCAGCTCGTCACCGACGCTGCGAGCGATGACCATGTGGGTCATCTATACGGCCGCTGGCAGATGCCGCTTTACGCGTTGGACATGAAGGCCAAGGCGGTGGAACGCTCGGCACTGGAAGCCGAGCAGGAACGCATGCTCTGGGCGGAGATGGGTGTCGCCAACGAATATTAGAGTTAGTGGGCCAGCGGTCCCATCGCCGCGTATGTCTCGGGAAACTCGCTTTCCAGAAGTGCCTCCTTAATATCGTTGAGGTCCCGCAGTTTCTGGACGGTCTCGGGGCTGACATGGGTCAGACTATGGATGATGACGATGCCCAGCAGCATGCCAAAATCGAGGCATGCAAGCAGTGATCGCTCGTATTCGAGCGAACCGACATTATGCAGGCCCGTCAGATCGACTTGGATATGGGTGCCGATATCTTGTGGATCCTGCATATTTTTCAGGATTGATCGCGGGTTCGGATGCGCACCCCAATCGATCGCCTGTTGGTAGGCCTGTTTGATGATCGCGGCTGTCCCGGGGTGCGACTTTGCTGCCCCTATCGCATCTGCCGCATCATTCACGGCCGAGGTGAAGGCCTTGCGTGCCGCTTTCGTCGCCGTCTCACTGTCGTGCCGGTTCAGCCACAGGCATTCGATGGCTGTATCGGTTCGCATGACGTAACCATAGCATGCCGATTCCAACGCGGTGCGCAGCAGCGGGTAGATCGCTGCGGCGTGGCCGGTCAAAGCCGTCGCGACACTGCTCTGGTAAAGCATGTAGCTGTTCATGGAATGCGGCGGTGGGCGTGACTTGCTGTTCGCCCGTCAACAGATCCTTCTGAAGGAACGCACAATAGCGCTCGACGCCGGAGAGGAGTGGGCACGGTTCGGACATCATGGCGGCCAGGTTGGCCTGCCCGATCTCGATGTAATCGCGAAATCCCTGCTCGGGTTTGAATAACATAAAGCGCCTCATCGAACCGGTTTTATTGAACCGAGCGTAGCGTATTCCTATATAAATCAAAGGAGCGTTTAGCCTAACAGGCTTAACAGGTGCGGGGGCAGTTCCCGCAGCGGCGCTCTGTGCCGTTGGCCTCTTCCTTCTTCTGCCCCTCATCGGGGTGCAATTCTTCCTGTTCAAGAACCTAGAGAGAAAGGGTACGCTTATGACCACAGAGACGACAACGCTGACGACCGGAACTAACACCTTTGGAACGCAACATTGCACACAACCGTGGCCTTCGGCACGGGCGCCGCGTCAGGGATTACCCTGTTAGGCTAGACGCTTCGATGACCACACGGGCGGCAACGCCACCGGGATGCCGCTATGAGTGAAACCTACACCCCTCCCGCGATCGAGGAGGCCGCTTGGGTCGACTGGCTTATTATTTTTAATGATCGAGCACGCGACTTTATTGGCGAATTTGCTCAGGAAACAGCCGGCAGCGACGATCCAAGAGGCCTGTCCGCGAGGTTTGCGATCGCGGCGCGAGCCTTGACACTGATCCGCTCGGCATTGGTGCTGCTGCAGAACGAAGAACAAATTGCCTTTCGCATCATGGCACGTGGCATCATCGAATGTGCGATGCATATGGAGTCAGCGTGCACTACGGACGAATATTTGCCGCTCCTTTATGATGACGACAAAGCAAGCCGGATCTCGCGTGGTAAGCTCCTTCAGAAGACCACGGAACTCTCTGAAGAAGCCAATAGCGAGCTGCAGAAATACGTGATGGGCGATGGCAAGCCCAAACCCAAGAGCCTGAACATTGGAGAGCTGAGCAAAGGGAGCAATTTCCCACGTTTCCAACTGTTCTATCGGCAGATTTCCGCCGATGCGGAGCATGTGACATGGACCTCGCTGTGCCGGCATCCGCAGGAAACATTCGATCGGATACGCCTCGAGCTTGATCCCCAGCTCGAGGATGAAGAGATGTTCGAGACAATCAGCCTCATCGCGCTCGCTGCTATGACGGTCGTGCTGCATCTGCGTCATTCGCTTGGGATCACGCAGAATGAAGAAGAGTTCTCGGCCCTCGGCCGCCGCTATATGGAGCTGTATCGCGAAGGGGTCGCAGAGTTCGGTGAGCAGCCGGCGGAAGGAGAGGTGCAGCCCTAAGACAGCGCCGTTCCCCTTAAGCATTAATTCGCGTCAGTCTCGATGCCTCGCTCACATACGCCGACAACCTCTTTCGGCGTGAACGCAGGGCGCGTTCGATAAGCCGAACGGATCGGATAACTAGGACGCGAAGTCTTTAAGAGACCCCAACCTCGATCAGATTATGCGGCTATAAGTGTCTCCTTCTATGACGCGTAGAACCTGGCCCTTATTTCGAGCGCCGATACGCGCGGCAATAGCTTCGGCTGAGTAGGTTCTTGCTAGTTCCCGAATGGCGCGGACTTGCTCTACCGACAGCCTGTCATCTCGGCCACAGATCTGCGCAATCGCCTGCCGTGACGCTTCTGCAGCGCACCGTCGAGAAAATCGATCACGATGTCGAAGCCTATGGCGCCGGGCTTTCTAAACGTGGCAACCAGATCATCCGAGTCCGGATTGACCACAACCGTCGTTCCCGAATGCCTTGGTTCTTCCAGCACCTGGCGGTTCCGTGCTGTGGCCACGATTTCCGAGGCTCCCAAGGCCTTTGCTGCGGCAACCGTGATGCGACGGGATGTGCTGGTCGCGCCGAGGATCAGAACGCGCTCGTCAGGTTGAAGCCCAAAACAGCGGCCAGTGTGTCGGATATTCCATTGGGAACAGGAAGGGCGCAAGCCGGGTTTGCTGGTAACGCCGTAGCCAGGGTGCCCCACGGTGCCTGAACAGCTGTTGCCTTTCGTCACAGCTCAGGGAAGATCTGAGTGAAAAGCCGATCGATATAGTCGCGCATCTGTTCGATGTCCGCAGGGCGGTCGCGCAGGAGAAGACGCGCAACAATAGCGCCTACGAACATATCAGTGATGATCTCTATATCTGCGTCCGACCGCAGCGTGCCGTCTGCTTTCGCGCGTTCGAGAATTTTGCCGAACAGGACGCGTCGCGGCTCGAGATCGCTCGCATTGTAAGCGGCCATGATCTCGGGATGATCGCCGACCGAACCAATCAGCCGCGCAAGCAGGCGCGTGTAGCGGAAGAGGGTCTCTATCGTCTCCGTTTTGCGGTACAACTGCGCTATTTCGCGTAACGACATCGTCTCCCATGGACCAAGCGCGGCTTCGTTACGCTGGCGCACGTGTATCACCGCGTGGACTAGCAGATCCTCTTTGTTTTTGTAGCGACGATAGATGGCCGCACGCGTCGTGCCCGCTCGCTGTGCAATCTTCTCGATGCTCGTCGCCTCTACTCCGAAGTCGATCAACAGCTCCAGGGCGGCCTCCAGAACTGCTTCGTCGGTGCGTTGGTCCCTGGGCCTGCCGACGGGTCTGTTCACATTTTCGTTCAGCACGGCTGTTCTCCTCAATCATTGCTGGCCGCAATGGAGCAATCCAGATCGAAGGAATGGGTTCCATTCGCGCCACTATATCTTGCCGCCTCATCTTTCGATATGATACAGTATCGTATCGATTCAATGTCAACGATAAGCAAGTCGGCTTCCGAATGTCCACCGTGAATAGCCACCAGTTTGAGTGGGAAGCCGGCCAGTGAAAAGCTCGCCCATATCGGGTCGACTGCCAGCCCACCGAGAACGAAGCATATGTTTGAGCGGCTGAAACGACTCTTCGGGAACCCATGGCTCTGGCCGGCGCTCTTGGCGGTTGCCGTGGCCGCCGGATGGTATCTGACCGAGCGCCTGGCTGAGGCGGAATTGCCGGCCGGCATTGCCTCGGGCAATGGCCGCGTCGAGGCTGTCGCCATCGACATATCCGCCCGTTCCGCCGGCCGGATCAGCGATATTCTCGTGCAAGAGGGCGAGACGGTGTCGGCTGGCCAGGTTATGGCCCGGATGGATACCCAGCAGCTCGATGCGATGTTGCGGGAAGCGCGTGCGCAGTTGCAGCGCGGACGGATCGGCCGCGCCGTGGCGGAGAGCGGCGTCAATCAGGCTGAAGCCGAGCGCTCTGCTGCGCTGGCGATCGTCGCCCAGCGCGAAGCCGAGCTTGGCTCTGCCGAAAGCCGCTTCAATCGGTCGCAGCAACTCGTCGAACGCAACACCGTTGCCCAGCAGACGGTGGAAGATGATCGCGCCCGTTTCGAGGGCGCCCGCGCGGCGCTCGACGCCGCTCGCGCGCAGGTCGCCGTTGCCGAGGCGGGCATTGCCACGGCGCGGGCGCGGATCGTGGATGCGGAGGCGAGTATCGAGGCGGCCGAGGCGGCCATAGAGCGCATTCAGACCGAGATCGATGACAGCACATTGCGCTCGCCGCGGGACGGCCGGGTGCAGTATCTCGTCGCCCAGCCGGGCGAGGTTGTCGCCGGCGGCGGCCGGGTTCTCAACCTCATCGATCTCAGCGATGTCTACATGACCGTTTTTCTGTCCACGCTGGAGGCCGGACGTCTCGCCATCGGTTCGGAAGCGCGCATTGTGCTCGACACCGCGCCGGGCGTTGTGATCCCGGCCAGGGTGTCGTTCCTCTCCGATGTCGCGCAGTTCACGCCGCGTACCGTCGAGACAGCCGAGGAGCGCCAGGGTATGATGTTCCGTGTGCGGGTGCGGGTTGCGCCGGAGCTGCTTGAAAGGCACGCCGATTACGTCAAACCGGGCCTGCCCGGCGTGGCCTATGTGAAGACCGACCCCTCGGCACAATGGCCTGAACGCCTGCGCACCGGGTTGCTGGAATGAGCGGGCCGGAGCAGACAAACGACGCTCCGGCGCTTGCGGCGCGCGTGCGCAATGTCAGCCATTCCTTCAAGAAGACCCTCGCGCTCGACGATGTATCGATCGATTTTCCGGCGGGCAGGATGCTCGGCCTGATCGGTCCTGATGGCGTCGGGAAATCGACATTGCTCTCGCTGATCGCCGGGGCGCGCAAGGTCCAGGCCGGCGCAGTCGAGGCGCTGCGCGCTGACATGCGAAACGCGCGCGATCGCAGCGCGATCGGCCCCCGCATCGCCTACATGCCCCAGGGGCTCGGGAAGAATCTCTATCCGACGCTTTCCGTGTTCGAGAATGTGGATTTCTTCGGCGGTCTCTTCGGCCATGCCCGCAAGGAGCGCGAACGCCGTATTCACGAGCTTCTGGCCGCCACCGGTCTTGATCCCTTTCCCGATCGCCCGGCAGGCAAGCTTTCCGGCGGCATGAAGCAGAAGCTCGGCCTGTGCTGCGCGCTGATCCACGATCCCGATCTTCTGATCCTCGACGAGCCGACAACGGGCGTCGATCCGCTTTCCCGGCGGCAGTTCTGGGAACTGATCAACGACATAAGGGCTAACAGGCCGAACATGGGGGTGATTGTCGCCACGGCCTATATGGAAGAGGCGGCCGGGTTCGACTGGCTCATCGCCATGGACGGCGGTCGCGTGCTCGCGACGGGGACACCGGCCGAGCTTCAGGCAGAGACTGGAACGTCCTCGCTCGATGAGGCTTTTATCGCCCTCCTGCCTCAGCAAAAGCGCAGCCACCACTGGAAGGTGGATATTCCGCCCAGGCCCGAGCACGGCGACGGGACGCCGGCGATCGAGGCGGATGGGCTGACGATGCGCTTTGGCGATTTCACGGCCGTGGACAATGTCAGCTTCCGTATTCCAAAGGGCGAGATCTTCGGCTTCCTCGGCTCGAACGGCTGCGGCAAGACGACGACGATGAAGATGCTGACCGGTCTGCTGCCGGCCAGCGAAGGGTCCGCGCGGCTGTTCGGACGCGAGGTCGATCCCCGCGATCTCGATACGCGCCGGCGCGTAGGCTACATGTCGCAGTCCTTTTCGCTCTATTCCGAACTGACGGTTCGTCAGAACCTGGACCTCCACGCCCGCCTCTTCCAGTTGCCGGCTGCGGATATACCGGGCCGCATTACGGAAATGGCGAAGCGCTTCGATCTGACCGGGGTGCTGGAATCGCTGCCGGACGCCCTGCCGCTCGGCGTTACCCAGCGGCTGTCGCTCGCCGTCGCCATGATCCACGCTCCCGAGATACTGATCCTCGACGAGCCGACCTCCGGGGTTGATCCCATTGCGCGCGATGCGCTGTGGCAAAGCTTCGCTGATCTTTCGCGCCATGACGGTGTGACCATCTTCATCTCCACCCACTTCATGAACGAGGCGGAGCGCTGCGATCGCATCTCGCTGATGCATGCCGGCAAGGTGCTGGTGTCAGACACGCCGGCCGCGATCGTCGAGACGCGCGGCAGCGCGAATCTTGAGGAAGCCTTTGTTTCCTATCTTGAGGAGGCGATCGGGGAGGGAGACGACGAGGGCGGCGGGCCGAGAACGGACCCCGCCCGTGCGGATATCGTCCATGCGATCGGGCCCGGGCATCAGCCCGCGCGCAGGCGCCGGCTCGATCCACGGCGCATCATGAGCTATGCCCGGCGCGAGACGTTGGAACTGCGCCGCGACCCGATCCGCGCCTCCTTCGCCTTCATCGGTAGTCTGGTGCTTCTGTTCGTCCTCGGCTACGGGATCAGTATGGATGTCGAGGATCTGCCTTTCGCGGTGCTCGACCACGATCAGACGACGCTCAGCCGCGACTATACGCTCGACATTGCGGGCTCGCGCTATTTCACCGAACGTCCTCCCATCGTCGATCATGCCGATATGGACCGGCGCATGCGCAGCGGTGAGCTCAGCCTCGCCCTCGAGATACCGCCCGGCTTCGCGCGCGAGGTGGCTGCTGGCCGCGACGTGGACATCGGCGGCTGGCTCGACGGCTCCATGCCTTCGCGCGCGGAGACTGCCAAGGGCTATGTGGACGGACTGCACGCGCATTGGCTGATGCGGCAGGCCAGAACGACCCTTGGAGATCAGGCGCTGGCTCAGGATTTCCGCCTTGAGACGCGGTTCCGCTACAATCCCAACGTGGAAAGCGTGATCGCCATGGTGCCGGCCGTCATCGCCCTGGTGCTCCTGTTCATTCCCACCATGCTGGCCACGCTCTCGATCGTGCGGGAGAAGGACCTCGGCTCCATCGTCAATCTCTATGTCACGCCCGTCACCCGACTGGAATTCCTCCTCGGAAAGCAGATACCCTATGTCGGCCTGGCCATGATCAATCTCGCGATGATGACCGCCTTCGCCATTCTCGTGCAGCGCGTCCCGTTCACCGGCAGCGTCCTGGCCTATGCGCTCGGTGGCCTGCTTTACGTCATCGCGGCGACGGGGCTCGGGCTGCTGATCTCCAGCTTCATGAACAGCCAGATCGCCGCGATCTTCCTGACCACGGTCGTGACCATGATGCTGGCCGTCCAGTATTCCGGTATGATCGATCCGATAAGCTCCATGGAGGGCGAGGCCGCGCTGATCGGAGCCGTCAACCCGGCGAGCCATTTCGTCACCATCTCACGCGGTGCCTTTTCCAAGGCGCTGGGCTTCGGTGATCTCACCGCCTCGCTCCTGTCATTGATCGCGGCCAGCGTCGCGCTGCTTGCGCTCAGCGTGTTGTTCCTCCGCAAGCAGGCGCGCTGAGCCATGCGGATATCGACGATCTGGCGCCTGGGAATAAAGGAGTTGTGGAGCTTGCTGCGCACGCCTGCTCTCCTGGTGCTGATCGTCGCCGTATTCACACTCCAGGTCTATGCGGCGGCGGTGGCGGTGCCGTTCACGCTGAACAAGGCGCCGATCTCCATTGTCGACGAGGATGCCTCCCCGCTGTCGACACGCATCGCTTCTGCTTTCTACCCACCCTATTTCCTGCCCCCGCAAGCGATCACCCTGTCACAGATGAACCAGCGCATGGATGAGGGCACCGATACCTTCGCGCTCGTCATACCGCCGCACTTCCAGCGCGAACTTCTGGCCGGGAGCGAACCGGCCCTGCAGCTCAATGTCGACGCCACGCGGATGACGCAGGCCTTCACCGGCGCCGGTTACGTGCAGGCGATCGTATCGGGCGAGATTTCAGAGTTCCTCCAGCGTTACCGCATCAGCGAACCCGCTTCTGTCGGTCTGGTTCTGCGTGCACGTTTCAACCCAGAGCTCAATCCTAACTGGTTCAGCGCCATGATGGAGGTTGTCAACAATGTTGCGCTGCTCTCCGTCATCCTGACCGGCGCGGCGCTCATCCGTGAGCGCGAGCGCGGTACGATCGAGCATCTTCTCGTCATGCCAGTGACGCCTGCGGAAATCATGCTCGGCAAGATCTGGCCGATGGCGGCAGTGGTGATGGGCGCGGCGTTCTTCTCCATCACCGTCGTGGTGCAGACGTGGCTGGCCATTCCCGTGGCGGGCTCGCTGTGGCTCTTGATGCTCGGCATGGCGCTCCAGCTGTTTGCGACGACCTCGCTCGGCATCTTCCTTGCCACCATCGCTGGTTCCATGCCGCAGTTCGGGCTGCTGCTGATGCTGGTGCTGTTTCCGCTGCAGATCCTCGCGGGCGGCCTGACGCCGGTCGAGAACATGCCCGCAGGCTTACGCATTCTTTTGTCGCTTGCGCCGGACACGCATTTCGTTTCGCTGGCGCAATCGATCATGTTCCGGGGCGCGGGACTTGCGGTCATCTGGCCGCAGCTTCTCAGCCTGGTCGGCATCGGCCTCGTCTTCTTTACGTTCTCGCTCTGGAGGTTCCGGCGGTCGCTGCGCTAGTCATTGCGGCCGGCGCAGGAGCGGTTTTGTCCCTCAGAAGGTTAGTTTTTCGATGGTGCTCTTGAGTTCGTCGGCGCCTTCTATTGTCGCTTTTCGCAGACGGAGCCGCAATGTCTCGTCGTCGGTCGTGAGGAAGGGCACCGACAGCGCCGCGATCACAGTACCGGCCGGATTGCGGATGGGGGCAGCAAAGGCGCTGACGTTGAGGCTGTACTCGCCGCGATCTTCCGCCCAGCCCTGGATGCGCGCCTGTTCCAACTCTGCCTCGAACTCGCGGCGGTCGACGATCGTACGCTCGGTGAGGGGGGCGGAGTGTTTGTTCAGGAGCCGCTTGCGTTCCTCCTGGGGCAGATGTGCCATCAGCACTTTGCTCGACGCGCCGGCATGTGCGGGCAGAATCTCGCCGATCGTATAGCTGAGCGCATGCGCCAGCTTTGGACTTGCGCCGGCGATGAGCATGATCGCGCCGGACTCGACCACGGAAACCTTGCAGGTCTGGCCGATATGGTGGGCAAGCTGTTCCAGCGTCGGCTGAAGCAGCCGGCTCATTGCGTAGTAGCCGGTCGACGGCGTCACTTTCTCCGCAAGCTGCAGCAGGCGGCTGCCGAACACGTAAGTGCCTGGCGATGACTCACGCAATATCCCGTGCCGGTCCAGCGAATTGAGAATGCGATAGGCCGTCGAGCGGGCGAGGCCCGTCTGCCCCACGATCTGCGCCTGGCTGAGGCCGTGAGGAGCCTGCTCGAGCGCGGACAGAATCTCCATCATCCGCTCGATTCCGGCGTTGCTGTTCGGCTTGGTGTCATCGTTCACTTGACGCTATCCCCCAATCAGCGTAATTATATTCAAAATAGAACTTATAAGGTTCATATATGAACTTTTTGGCCGTGTCCATGGGCTGCGGGAGGAAAAAATGAAAATTGCCATGTGTCTTGAACCCGTCATGAGTCCCAAATGGCATTACGGGCGTGAGATGTGCGTCGACGAGGCCGTCGGTATGCGCGACGCCACGCCCGAAGTGCCGATCTGGGACTATCTGACGCTGGCCCGCGTGAAGAAGTCCTACGAGGATTTCGGCTACAAGCTGCGGGTCCTCGAAGGCTGGGTGCCGATGGACGCCATAAAGCGGGGCCTGCCCGAGGCCGAGCAGGAAATGGAGCAGGTGCTCAAGACGATCGAGAACATGGGCGCGCTCGGCATCGAGGTGCTGTGCTATGGCTGGATGGCCGTCAATGGCTGGATGCGCACCTCGAACACAACGCGCCTTCCCGGCGGTGCGCTGACGACGAGCTTCGACTTTTCCCTTATCGAGAACGATCCGCGTCAGAAGGGGCCGGTGACGATCTCGGAGGATTTTCTCTGGGGCACTCTGGAAAAGTTTCTCGAGCGCGCCATCCCGGTTGCCGAGAAGGCTGGCGTCAAACTTGCCATGCATCCGGATGATCCGCCGCTGTCGCCGCTGCTCGGCGTCGGCCGCATCATGAACAGCGTCGAGAATTTCGAGCGGTTGCTGAAGCTCAATGACAGTCCGGCCAACGGCATCACTTTCTGCCAGGCGAATTTCGCCGCCATGAACGCCGACGTTCCGGCCGCCATCCGCAGGCTCGGCAGCGACGGCCGCATCCATTTTGTGCATTTCCGCGACATCGAGGGCGATGCCTACAAGATGCACGAGACCTTCCACGGCATGGGCAGGACCGACATGTACGAGACCATCAGGGCCTATATGGACATCGGCTTTGACGGCGTGATGCGGCCCGACCATGCGCCGGTGATGTATGGCGAGCCCAATGCCAATCCCGGCTATGAGGGGCTCGGACGCATCTACGCCGTCGGCTATATGCGTGGTCTCATCGAAGCGGCGTCCAAAGAACGCGCGCGGTGAGATAAATGACCAGCAGGACACCACTTCCCGAGGGCTTCACGCCGCCGCCAACGCCTCATCGTCCGCGCCGTCGACACAGGCCCGACTGGCTGATGGCCTATGTTTTTCTGGCGCCGGCCGCGGCTGTCTTTGCGGCCTTTATCGCCTATCCGCTGGTGGATGGAATTTCCACCGCGTTCTCCGACCGGATGATCGCTCAGGACGGCCATTT
The DNA here is from genome assembly GCF_013459645.1 of Martelella sp. NC20. Classification (NCBI taxonomy): domain Bacteria; kingdom Pseudomonadati; phylum Pseudomonadota; class Alphaproteobacteria; order Hyphomicrobiales; family Aurantimonadaceae; genus Martelella; species Martelella soudanensis. Next base: position 186,168 of record NZ_CP054863.1, on the reverse strand, counting down.
CATCGGGTTCTCCAACTTTGTCGAGTTGTTTGCCGACCCGACCTTCGGACGGGCTTCGTTCAACTCGCTCTGCCTGACGCTGGGCACCGTCGCCGTCAAGCTGGTTTTGGGACTGACTTTCGCGGTCCTGCTGTCGCAGAAGATGCCTGCGCGCGGGCTGATCCGGGCGCTTGCCTTCCTGCCATGGGCCGTGCCAGGCATGATCGCCAGCCTGTCGTGGAAATGGATCTTCGACGAGCAGAGCGGCGTGCTGCAATATCTGGTGCTGCAATTCGGGCTGTCCGACCGTCCGGTCTACTGGCTTTCCGATCCTTCGATCGCGCTGTTTTCCGTGGCTGCCGCGATGGTCTGGCAGGGCCTGCCGTTCTTCACGATGATGTTTGTCGCCGCGCTGGCCTCTATTCCGGCCGACCTTAACGAGGCGGCGGCCATCGACGGTGCGGGCACGGTGCGGCGCTTCTTCTCGGTCACGCTGCCGCAGATGCGCGGCGTCATCGCGGTAACCGTGATGCTGTCGACGATCTGGACCTTCAACTCGTTCGAGATGGTCTACGTGCTGACCGGCGGCGGGCCGGCCAACAAGACGCATATCCTGCCGACGCTCGCCTATGAATACGCGATCACCCAGAGCCGCCTCGGCTTTGGTTCGGCGGTCATCGTCTCGGTCATTCCCGTCTTCGTCATTCTCATCTTCCTGCTGACCCGGCGGATGCTGAACAAGGAGGCCGATTGAGGAGACTATGATGGTCGAACGCAGAAGAACCAAAATCATCCGCAATATCGTCACCGCGATCGGTGTTGCCTTCGCCCTGTTCTGGTCGCTGGCGCCGGTCTATTGGGTGGTCGTAACCTCGTTCAAGAAATCGCGGGAAATCTACGCCATTCCGCCGACGCTGTGGCCGCAGCAGTTCACGCTCGCCAATTACCAGGATGCGCTGTTTGACTCGCCGTTCCTGCGCTACGTGCTGAACAGTTTTCAGGTTGCCATCGGCGTCACCGTGATCTCCGCCGTCGTCGGCGCGCTCACGGCCTATCCGATCGCCCGCATGCGTTTCACGGGACGGGCGATGTCGGCGCGACTGATCGTGGCCGCCTATCTGCTGCCGCCTTCGCTGCTGTTCATCCCGCTGTTCCTGGTGCTGCAATATCTCGGCATTGTCGACACCAAGATCGGCCTGATCGTCGCCTACCTGACCTTCACCGTGCCGTTCTGCACCTGGATGATGATCAGTTATTTCGAAACGATCCCGGCGGAACTGGATGAAGCGGCGCTGATGGATGGCGCCAGCCGGATGCAGATCCTGCGCAGCGTCATCGTGCCGATCGCGACACCGGGACTGGCAGTCGTCGCATTGTTCGCGTTCACCCATGCCTGGAATGAATTCCTGTATGCGCTTGTCTACGCGTATTCGGACAGTTCCAAGACTTTTACGGCGGGTCTCGCCGGTCTTGTCATGGGCGACACGTTCATCTGGGGACAATTGATGGCGAGCTCTGTGATCGCGATCGTCCCCATCCTGATCATCTACATCGTGGCGCAACGCTACATTGTCGAAGGCCTCGCCGCCGGCAGTGTGAAGGGATGATGTCGATGAGTTTTCAAAACTATGGAGGAAGTAAAATGAAATTCGTGAAAACAACACTGCTGGCGTCTGCCGCCGTTCTGGTGGCAGCGAATGTGCAGGCGGAGGAGCTGAACATCTGGGGGCTTCAGGCCTTCAACAAGGAGGCCGACGCCCTGATCGGCGATATGGCCAGGGAATTCGGCAAGGAAAAGGGCGTCGATGTCAATTATGTCGTCGTTCCGGCCAATGTGCTGACCCAGCGTCTGGCCTCCGCCTTCGAGGGTAACGCCTCACCGGACGCCTTCATGCAGCTCAGCCAGAACTCGTCCTATTATGCGGCCGCCGGCATGACGGCCCCGGTCGACGATGTTCTCGCCAGCACGCGCGAGGCCGAAGGCGGGATTTACGAGAGCATGGTTCCACAGTCGATGTATCAGGACAAGGCCTATTCGGTTCCGATCGAAATCGATCTCGTTCCGATGTTCGCCCGCAAGGACCTGATCGAGGAAACGGGAATGGGTATTCCCACAACCTGGCAGGATCTGCGCAAGGTGGCCCAGGCGATCGTCGAAAAGCATCCGCAGTATACCGGTCTCGGCCTGCCGCTCTCCAACGCCAACGACACCGAGTCCGACCTGCGCATGCTGATCTGGTCCTTCGGCGGCGCGCTCTTCGGTGAAGACAGCAAGACGGTCACCCTCAACTCGCCGGAAACGATTGCCGCCTACCAGTACATCAAGGACATGTTCGACGAGGGTACGATCCCGCGTTCGGCGCTGACCTGGGATGATGGCGGCAACAATACCGCCTATCAGACCGGACGCGCGGCCTTCATCATGAACCCGCCCAGTGTCTATTCCTGGATGGTGGAGAACGATCAGGAGCTTCTGGACAACACCGCGCTCATCAACATTCCGTCGGGCAATCCCGATATCGAGGCAGGTTCCACCCTTCTCGGGTCCTTCTCCTGGATGGTTTCCAGCCAGACCGACCAGTCGGAACTCGCCGAGGAATGGATCGAGTTCTTTTTCCAGCCGGATTACTACCAGAAGCTGATCGAAGTCACCGGCGGCCGCTGGTATCCGATTTTCCCGGAAATGGCTGCCAACATGCCGCTGTTCACCGAAAATCCGGCCTTCGCGAATTTCGATGAAATGGCCGCCAACGGCCTGACCATCGGCTACAGCGGTGCACCGACACCTCTGGCATCGGAGGTTTACACCTCGAAGGTTCTGTCGACCTCTGTCCAGAAGATGCTGGTCGATGACACGAGCGCGGAAGATGCTGTCAAATGGGCGTCCGACCAGATCGAGGCACTCGCAGACAAGTAACAAGGTGCGCCGAGAGGCAGGCGTCGCGAATGATGCCTGCCCCCAACGGTGCGAAACAGGGGTTTTGGGAGGATACTCCCGCAACCGCACCAAGAACAACAAAAGGCCCGCAGTCGAGCGCAGGCGCGGCGCGATTTCCAACAGGAAAGACTCCAATGCAAATTCCCACTATCCAGCGACCGCCAAAGGAACTCGTGAAGGCCCTTGCAGATATCGGGACGGCGACAATCAGCGGTGAAATGAGCAAGCTCGGCATTCGCGATCCGTTCATTCTTGGACCGGTGCCCTTTACCGGCGGTGCGGAAATCAAGACCGTCGCCGGCCCGGCCCTGACGCTGCAGTTCCTTCCCAAGCGCGAGGATGTCTACGACATCGATGAGTATGGCAATCCGGAAGCGCAGATGCATCGGCAGGTTCTCTATCAGGTTGAGGAAGGGGATGTCGTCGTCGTTGACGCGCGTGGCGACCTGCGCAGCGGCGTCTTCGGCGAGATGATGGTGACTTATATGGCCGGCCGCGGCGGCGCGGGCATCGTCGTGGACGGCTGCATCCGCGACAGCCGAAAAGCGCTGGCCACCGGCCTGCCGATGTGGGTGCGCGGCACGACACCGAACTACCACACCCAGACCAGCCTGTTTCCGCACGCCGTCAACATCCCGATCGCCTGCGGTGGCGTTCTGGTGGTGCCGGGCGACATTATCGTTGCCGACGCCGACGGTGTCGTTACCGTGCCGGTCAAACTTGCCGAACAGGTTCTCGGCGTCGCGAGCGAGCATGCTGAATGGGAGGACTTTTCCCGTCTGCGGCTCTCCGAGGGCGGCGATTTGCGCAAATACTATCCGCTTCATCCCTCCGCACGGGACGAATACGAGGCATGGCGGGCGCGCCAGACTGACAGCAAGCATTGAGGCACGGGCGCGCGTAGTGCCGCTATCGGCCGGCGACGGCCAAAGGAGGAACAAGCCATGGCGAGTGTATCGCTCTCGAAAATCAAGAAGTCGTTTGGTTCGGTCGAAGTCCTGCATGGCATTGATCTCGAAATCGTCAAGGGCGAGTTCGTTGTCTTCGTCGGGCCATCGGGTTGCGGCAAATCGACCATGCTCCGGATCATTGCCGGCCTCGAGGAAATCACCTCGGGCACGCTCGTGATCGATGGCGAGGTGTCGAACGGCGTCCCGCCGGGCGAGCGCGGCATTGCCATGGTGTTCCAGTCCTATGCGCTCTATCCGCACATGACGGTCTATCAGAACATGGCGTTCGGGCTGAAGGTCTCGGGCATGCCGAAGGCCGAGATCGACCAGCGCGTGCGCCGGGCTGCCGACATGCTGCAACTGACGAGCTATCTCGACCGCCATCCGCGCAATCTTTCCGGCGGTCAGCGCCAGCGTGTGGCGATCGGTCGCGCGGTGACGCGCGATCCCAAGGTTTTCCTGTTCGACGAGCCGCTGTCCAATCTCGATGCCGCGTTGCGCGTGGCCACCCGCATCGAAATCGCCAACCTCAAGGACAAGATGCCGGATGCAACGATGATCTATGTCACCCACGATCAGGTTGAGGCGATGACACTCGCCGACCGGATCGTGGTTTTCCATGATGGCCGGATAGAGCAGATCGGCACGCCGCTCGATCTCTATGACCGCCCGCAGAACCTGTTTGTGGCACAGTTCATCGGCTCGCCGGAAATGAATATCGTCAAGGGAAAGCTGGAAGTTGATGCGGGCGCTACGGACCTGCGCATCGAGAGCGGCGCGACGTTATCGCTCGGGCGTGCGCATCCCTTCAGCGCGGACGACAATGGCAAGTTCGCCTATGTCGGCATTCGTCCCGAGCATCTTCATCACGCCGATGGGACGACCGCCAAGCTGAGCGGTGAGGTTCTGGTTTCCGAAAAGCTCGGCGAGCTTACCAATGTGCACGTCGATATTGGCGTCGGGCATCCCGTAATCGCGAAATTCCCGCGCCTGGTCGATACCGCCCGGGGCGATCGCATCCATATGGGGTTCGATGACGCCGACCTGCATTTCTTTGACGAGAATGGTCAGCGCTGGCCTGACGCGGCGGTCGCCGCGCCGGCTGCCTGAGCCGGAGGATAGATGTAATGTCGACGGATGTCGTCGATGCCGATGACGCAGAGGTTGCCGGCCTCGTTGTGAAAACCAGGGTGGCGCTCGCCAGAGCGCTTGGCATCGAGGTCGCGCTTTGCGGAACGGACGCTGACGGGGCGGCTCTTCAGGCCTGATACGTCGGTCTCCTCCTGCCTCCCGGACCGGCAAAAACGCCGCGCGTCAACGCTGGCGCGCGGCCGCCATAGATAACGCCGCTCAGCGCCTTGGCACCGTCCGCATCCGCCTTGTCGATAACCCGCTTCACGAAGTCGATGGCACCGTTGGGGTTGTCGGTCGGCAGTTTGTCGAGGGGCAGACCGAGCGAGCAGACGCATTCCAACTCGTGCCTTTCCAGAACCGCGCCGGTGTGCGCTACATCGATCAGCTCCGGCTCCGCCATGGTGATCTCAAGAAAATCGATGCCGTGTTTAACGGCTTCCGGGATCGCGAATTCCGCCTCCTCCCGGTTCCACTCCATCGCCCACATGGCTGTGCGGACGCCGGATCCACTGACACTTATTTCTTTCTCCTCGAGGTGTTGGCCCGACGGTTTCCAATGATCCACATTGTTTGTGTCGCAGCTTCGGAAAATCGATCATGCACTGCTTCAGATTGCTGTTGCGAAAACACTACCCGCGAGAGCGGGGAGGGGGCATGGCGAATGAGAAGGCTGAGGGTGAGGAGGCGTCTCGCGGTTCATTGCGAGCTTCCTGTGCTTTTGCGGATGACCAACTGATGCGGAATGTAGCCGGAAGACGGAGCATCCTTTCCATCGATCAGGTCGACAAGGTACCGGATGGAGGCTTCCGCCATATCGCGCCGCGGCAGGCGAATGGTGGTCAGCGGCGGCGAAAACAGGCTGGAGAAACTGAGGTCGTCGAAGCCGGCGACAGCAATGTCCTCCGGGATGCGAACGCCATCGGCCTGAAGTTCGGACATCAATCCGTAGGCCGACAGGTCGTTTGCGCAGAAGACGGCGTCGGGATAATCGTTTCCGGCTATCAGCGCCCGGGCGGCGCGACGCCCGTCCTCGACGGCGAATCCCTCTCCGATGATCTCATCCGATATCGGCTCGCCGGCGTTCTCAAGTGCCCGCCGCCAGCCATCCATACGCAGTCGGGAAACCAGAAGCCCGGGTGAGCCGGCGAGGTGCGCTATTCTGCGATGGCCGCATCGCAGGAGATGGCTGACGGCATCGAAGGCGGCTGCCTCTTCATCGATCTGGACGCCCGCAATCCCCTCGTCCGTCCCCGTTGGACTTAGCGTGCGGACAACCGGCAGAGCCTCGCCGGCGGCCACATGCCGGGCAATGTTGGATGGGCAATAGTCGGAAGTGAGCAGTATTCCGTCGATCCCTCCCGTAAAAAGGTCCTCGGCCTGTCGATCAACCCTGCCGGTGTCTACGCCGATGTGGCCGATGCGAATGTCATAACCTCGCTCATGGGCGATTCTGTCGATCTGCATCAGCAGATCGGAATAGTTGAGATTAGCGATGTCAGGGATGAGCACCAGAAGAATACCGCTTTTTTGCATACGGAGCGAGCGCGCGTGACGGTTGACGGTATAACCAAGATCCCGCGCCACATCGGCAATGCGCTTCCTCGTTTCCTTCCCGATCCGTGGATTGCCTGCGAGCGAGCGGCTGACGGTTGAAGGCGAAACGCCAGCCAGCTTGGCGATGTCGGCAATTGTAGGCGAACGGCGACCCTGCGGCTTTTCCGGTAAATTCCGCGATATGTCGTCGTAATCAGCCAATGCTCTTCCTGCCATGAACGCGGTGCATTTTTCCGTTTTCGCCGTCGTTTTGCCCTGTAAAACGGGTACTTTATCCTTCCTAGTGCCCTATGGGATGTGTGCTTGGCAATAAAAAAACTTGGCCTATTCTCAAATTAGGAGCTTGTGCACAATCGATTGCACGGCTATAGCTGTGCAATCGATTGTGCAACTCTTCAAAATTGATGATTGGCAATCCGGCGACGGGGAGGTCGCCGACCAGGAGGAGGAAATCCATTCGATTTCCAGATAGACGCGGTTTTGCGCGTCAGGTTCGTTATATCACCGTTTCTGTCGGGGCGGTGCATGCGGAAGTGTGTCCGCATGACAATCAGGAGATGTGTTTTATGGCCAGTTTTGATGTCATGGACTCCGGTCAGGAAACCGAATTCGAGACTATTCTTTCACTCCAGCTGTGGAGTCTGCGACAGCTCGGTGAACTGGAAGCGCAGCTTTCCGCCGCCGCCGAGGCTGGATATCGGCTGGTGGAGCCGATCGGAGCTCATCTTCATCATATCGAGCGCCTAAAGACAGGTCTTGCCAAAAACAATCTGTCAGCCCCGAGTGGACATATCGGGATGGCCGATCTGCGCACCCGACTGAGCGAAACGGTGGACGCATGCGGACAGGTCGGCATGACGCGGCTTTACATGCCTGCCTTCTCGGAGGCTGAGCGCGTTGGAAACGCAGACCATTGGCGTTCGCTTGGCCGCGAACTCGGCGAACTGGCGTCTCGTTTGGCCGAAAACGGCATAACACTCGGCTACCACAATCATTTCTGGGAGTTCGATATCCTGGACAACGGAGAAACAGCGCTGGCGAACCTCTTTGCCGGTGCTGAGGGGACGCCGCTTGCCTGGCAGGCTGACATCGCCTGGATCGCCCGCGGTGGAGTCAACCCTGTCGTATTCATGGAACGCTTCGCTTCCATCCTGAACGCCGCCCATGTCAAGGATCAGGCGCCTGAAGGCGAAAAAGCCGACGAGGATGGATGGTGCGATGTCGGAACGGGGATTCTTGACTGGCCGAAGCTCTGGGGAGAGGCGCGTCGTCTCGGAGCTGATTACCTGGTGGTCGAGCACGATAATCCCGCCGATCCCTTCGCATTCGCCGCAAACAGCCATGCCTATCTGGCGGGCATGCAGCGCTCCGGCAACAAGTAAAAATCAGCAGATAATGGAATGCTAACGTGACAAAGCAGAAAGTTGGAATTATCGGCCTCGGAATGGTCGCCCAGGTGATCCACCTCCCGGTCCTGAAAGAACTGGGCGACCATTTCGAAATCACTGCGCTATGCGATATATCCCCGTACCTTGTCGAAGCAATCGGTACGGGCTTTCCCGAAGCACAACGGTATACCGATCATCACGCCATGCTCCGCGAGCAGCAACTCGATGTCGTGGCTGTGGTCAACAGTGACGAATATCACGCCGACTGTGCCGTCGATGCGCTTGCGGCCGGTTGCCATGTGCTGATTGAAAAGCCTGTCTGCCTGACGCTTCCCGACCTTGATCGCATCAGGTCGGCCCGCGACGCTTCCGGGCGCATTGCCATGGTGGGTTATATGCGCCGTTTCGCCGGCGCCTATCGTTCAATGCTGTCGGACATGCCGGCGCGCGACGACATACGCCACATCGCCGTGCGCGACATCATCGGTCCCAACCACTACTTTCTCGACCAGACCGAAAGGGTGATTTCGGCAACCGATCTGACGCCGGCTCAGATGGACGAACGCAAGGCAAGGGCTGCCGCACAGGTGGCTGAAGCGCTGGGTTCCGTCGGCAGCGCCCATGTCTCGGCCTACCGGATGCTGTGCGGGCTCGGCTCGCATGACCTGTCGGCGCTGCGCGGGCTTGTGGGCAGTCCCAAAAGAGTGGCGGGCGCCACGCAGAAAAGCGGCGGTGTTTTCGTCAGCGCGCTTCTCGATTACGGCAGTTTCGCCGCGACATTCGAGATGGGAGTGGACAAGGTCGGTGATTTCGACGCTTACATCGAAATCTTCGCTGGCGATAAGCGGCACAGGCTCGATTATGACACGCCCTTCATCCGCCATCTCCCGACGACCCTGACCACCAAGAGCACAGCCGGCGAGACCCTCGATACGGTGATCGGCAGACCCACCTATCGCGATCCCTATACCAGTCAGTGGCTGGCATTCCATCAGGCGATCGAAAGCGGTTCGGCCCTGGAGACGTCGCTTGAGGATGCGGCCGAAGATCTGCGGCTGTTTGCCGAGATTATCGCTGCGTTCCCGGATTGATACCGGCGGTGCAGCATTGTTGAGAGCGTTCGTTCAATGAGGAGGAGAACATGAACGATTTTATGCGAATGAAACGCCGTACATTCCTGGCCGGCAGTGCTGCGACGATAGGCGCCGCCGGACTGCCGTCCCTGGCCTTCGGTGCTGAGGAAATCAAGTTCTGGGACATGGTCTGGGGAGCCTCCGGCTATACCAATGCCGCGCGTGAAGTCGCGCTTGCCTATGAGCCTGCAGCCGGCCTTGGCGAGGTCAGCTATCAATCGATTCCCTGGGCGAACTGGTACCAGACCTTCACATCGGCGGCGGCGTCGCGAACAACCCCGGCCGTAAGTTCCGGCGCGGCCTTTCTGCCGTTCTACTTCATGGAGCAGGGAGTCATGATCCCGGCCGACAATCTGGTCTCGAAGCTCGATGCCGCGGGCAAGAACGACTTTCTGCCCGGACTGCTCGAGGCGATGACGACGCATGATGGCATTGCCGCCATGCCATGGTCAATGGATCTGAGGGTGCTTTGGTATCGCCGGTCGCTGCTCGAAAAGGCCGGAGCCGATGTGCCGACGGATTGGGACAGCTACATCGTTGCCGGCGAGAAGCTGGCGAAGATCGGCGCGGTGGGTCTGGGCATAGCGGCCAGTTCGACGACCACCGACGCAAAGCACACGATTTCCGCTTTGATGATCAACAATGGCGGCGGGTTTTTCGCCAAGGACGGTTCGCTTGACTGCGTCAACGACCGCAATATCGAAACCCTGGAATTTCTGAAGGAATGCGTTGCCAAGAAAATTATCGACCCATACGCGATCAGCTATAGCAGCGATAACGTTGAAACCGACTGGATCAACGGACATATCGCCATGGGCTTCGGGCAGACCGGCATGGACCGGATCGTTCCGGAAAACGAGCGTGATGATCTCCAGGTCGCAAATCCGATCCTCGGCCCGCATGGCGACAAGGGAACGGTCTACTACCTCAATCCCCTGATGATGTTCGATACGACACCCTCGCAGGATTCCTCCGAGGCGTTCCTTGAGTACTACCTCGACAATATCAAGGTCTATTGGGAATCCGGCGTGATCACCGATCTTCCGGTCAAGAGAAGTATCGCCGATCTCCCGGTCATTCAGAACAATCCGAAGCTTGTCCTTGCAATCAACGAGTGGCAGCCGCACGGCAAGACCATCGCCGCCCAGTCCAGCGAAGCTTTCGGCGCGCTCAATGCTGTTGATGGCGGAAACGCGACGGCAACGTTTGCCCAGCGTATCGTCGAGGGGAAATCGGATTCCCGCAAGCTGCTCGAGGATCTGCAGGGGCAGCTTGAGAAGATCATGAACTGACAGGACAGGATACGGCGACAGCGCAATGTCAATGTTCTTTCAAGACACGTCCACCGCACGCCGCCGCCGGCTGACGATGGCAGGGCTCGCCCTGCCATCGATCCTGATGATGGCGCTGGTCAACGGTTATCCGGTTGTTGTCGCGGCGGTGCAGTCCGTTCACGACGGTGGCCTTCTGAAGCTCGGCGATTTTGTTGGCGTCGAGAACTACATTCGTGTTTTCCGGGATCCGCTTTTCTGGAAATCGCTGCGTTTCACCGTTCTGTTCGCCGTATGCGGTGTATTCGGCAGTTGGGTCGTCGGTTTTTCACTGGCGCTGTTTCTCAGGACCCGTTTCCCGGGAAGCGCCATCTTTCGTGTTCTGCTGTTGCTGCCATGGATCGTGCCGATCGTGGTGACGGCGATGGGCTGGAACTGGCTGGTCGCCACCCGAAACAGCATCATGCCGCAACTGGCCGAAGCGCTGGGATTCGGGCCGGTAATGTTCCTGGCCGATCCGACCATGGCAGTGATCACCGTTTGCGTTTTCAAGATATGGATCAGCTATCCGTTCATGATGATGATGGCTGCAGGAGCGCTGGAAACGGTCGACCAGAGCGCTGTCGAGGCAGCACGCGTTGACGGCGCCGGTCCGTGGAGCCTGCTGATCCACATGATCCTGCCGATGACGGCGCGGTCCACCTATATCAGTTGGATCCTGATGACGATGTTCTCCGTCAATGACTTTCCGACAATCTTCCTGCTGACAGGCGGCGGACCGGTCAACGCCACGAGTTCGCTGGTTGTGATGGCCTATCGCACTGTCTTCCAGGATTTCCAGCCGGGTTACGGCATTGCCATTACCTTTGTCATCACCACGGTGCTGGCTGTTCTCTCGCTCTGCCTGTTCAACCTCATAAGAAAGTCGAGCGTGTCATGAGTGTTGTCCCTCCTGTTTCCAAAAAGGCGCGGCAGCGCGCGAGGATGGCCATGGTCCGGCTTCTGGCTGCGACCGTAATCACGGCCGTCCTCCTTACGCCGATCCTGGCGGTGTTCTGGCTGTCGCTGCGTCCACGGCTCTATTCGGATATCGTCGGCCCGACGCTCGACAATTTCCGCTATATTTTCGTCAATACCAACGTACTGACCTGGACCGTCAACAGCCTTTCTGTTGCCCTGTTCGCCACGGTTGCTTCGCTGCTTGTGGCCGCGCCTGCGGGCTATGTTCTTTCCCGGGCCAAGGGGCGGATCGTCTCGATCTACGCCATGAGTATCTTCGTCATCCAGTCCTTTCCGGTTGTGGTTTTTGTAATCCCGCTTTTCGTCATGTTTGCCGCCGTCCATCTCGTGGACACGCTTGCCGGCGTGGCGATCATTTACGTGGCAACCTCGGTTTCGGTCGCCTGCTGGATGATGTCGGCCTATTTCGACACGATACCGAAGGAACTTGAAGAGGCGGCCTGGATTGACGGCTGTTCGGTTTTAAGTGCGTTCGTGCGCATCGTGCTGCGAAATTCGCTGCCGGGAATCCTGTCCACGGCAATCTACAGTTTCCTTCTGGCCTGGAATGACTACCTGATCGCGCTGGTCTTTCTCAGGTCCGATTCCAACTTCACGCTGCCGATCGGACTTCAGACCTTCTTTCAGCAGAACCAGACCGACTGGGGGCCGGTGATGGCATGTGCTGTCATCATGCTGCTGCCGCCGGTTCTGGTTTTTGCCTTTCTCAATCGTTTCTTCAGCATCGGCGGCGTCGGTGGTGCGCTTGCAGGCAAATAGTCATGCAGTCCGGGGAGATTTAAATGGCTGAAATGAGCATCGACACAGTCGGTAAATTCTACGGTGCCTATGAGGCGCTGAAACAGGTCTCGATCGAGATTGAAGATGGGGAGTTCGTCATCCTCGTTGGGCCGTCCGGCTGCGGAAAGTCGACGCTCCTGCGCATGATCGCCGGTCTGGAAGACATATCCTCTGGCGAGATCCGCATCGCCGATCGGGTTGTAAACGATCTCGCGCCCAAGGATCGTGATATCGCGATGGTGTTTCAGAACTATGCGCTCTATCCGCACATGACGGTTGCGGAAAACATGTCCTTTGCGCTGAAGATGAAGCGTGTTCCCAAGGCTGAAATCGACACCAAAGTCCGACAGGCCGCTGATATTCTTGGCCTTGGCGCGCTTCTTGAACGCCGTCCGCGCGAGCTGTCCGGCGGACAGCGGCAACGTGTGGCCATGGGACGCGCGATCGTGCGCGATCCGCAGGTCTTTCTTTTCGATGAACCGCTTTCCAATCTTGACGCCAAGTTGCGCGTGCAGGTGCGCGCCGAGATCAAGGAGCTTCATCAGCGGCTGAAAACGACGATCATCTACGTCACGCATGATCAGATCGAAGCGATGACGATGGCCGACAAGATCGTGGTGATGAAAGACGGACGAATTGAACAGGTCGGGGCGCCGCTGGAGCTCTATGACCATCCGGCCAATATGTTCGTTGCCGGCTTTCTCGGATCGCCGTCGATGAACTTCATCCGCGGCACGGTTACGGACAGCGGATTCCGCATTTCTGGCGATCATGAACTTCCTCTTGCCGAAAAACGCGAAGCTGCTGTCTACGGGATCAGGCCCGAAAACATTGCCCTTGATCCCGATGGACTCCCCGCCGAGGTCGTGGTCCTTGAGCCGACCGGATCCGAAACACAGGTTATCTTTCGCCTGGGCGATGAACAAATCGTCGGCATCTTCCGCGAACGGATCGAAGCTCGACCGGGGGATATCTTGAATCTGATGCCAGATGCAACGAAGGTCCACTTGTTCGACCGCGACGGCTTGCGGTCGATCTAGGGCGCGCAATGGAGACAGCCATGTCAATCACCGGAAACGGGGGGAATGGCCAAACCACGTCCAATGAACCTGTTTCAGCAAGATGGAGAACGTAAGTCAGAGCGCATGATCCTTCCGTTGGCATGTTCAAGGAAGCCTTCTGCAACGGTTGACTCTCTATTTCGGCTTTCTGGCCTGGATTACTGCCGTTAGCTTTGGTGCAGTCATCTTCGTCCGGGATTTCCGCTGCCAGCCCAAGTGCAGGCAGCGCCGGATCGCCCTGCACATCCCGTTCGATATTGGCATTCTGCCGGCCACCGTCGATGAAGTACGCAGACGTGCTTGGTTGCCGGTTGCCCGCGTTCGGAGCATCGATATGCCGACTATCGCCGTGAGCATCGTTCAGCCCGGGGCTGCGCCTGTCCTATCATCCGAGGTAGGCCGCAAGCTCGTCCGGCGTTCCCTCCGGGAAAGCCTCCCTCAGATAATCGAGGAAGGCCGACACGCGAGCGCTCAGCAGCCGGCGCGACGGGTAGAGCGTCCACAATGAGATCTCCGATCCTTCGACGTCGCCCCAGTGGACCAGCGTGCCATCGGCGAGATCGTGGCTGACTAGGGATATCGGTAGACGCGCGGCGCCGACGCCCATCCGGATCGCATCGCGAACCATGACGAGCGACGACAGGCTGAGGATCGGAGTGACGGAGATGCTCGCCCGGCCGGTATCCTTCATCACGTTCCAGGATTGGGCCCCATTGCCCGGCCCGCGGACGACGGCCGGAACCGTCCTGTCATCCGTCGGTCGCGCCAGGTCGGGACTTGCCACGACCACCATCCGGTCGCGCAGGAAAACCCGCCCGACGAGGCTCTCATCCGGCTCCGGGTTGACGCGGATCACCAGATCATAGGCTTCCTCCACCATATCGACGGATCGGTCCTCTGTCGTCACCTCGAGCCGAACCTCCGGGTATTTCAGGGCAAAGCCTGCGGCCAGCTTTCCCATCGCGGTCTGCGAGAAGAGCAGCGGTGCGCTGACGCGCAGCCTGCCGCGTGGGTTTTGGCCACCCGAAGCGATTGCGGTGGCTGTCTCATCGAGTTCGGTGAGCAACTGACTGGTCCGTTCGAACAGCGCGCGTCCCTCCTCGGTCAGCTTCAGGTCTCGTGCGCCCCGCTCGAACAGCCGCAGGTCGAGGCTTGCCTCGAGTTCCGCAACGCGGCGGGAGAGGGTCGCCTTGGGCCGTCCCGCGGCACGGGAGGCTTTTCCGAAGCCGCCGTAACGGGCGACCAGATTGAAATCGGCGAGGGCAAGGAGGTCCATGAGTGTTCCATTCGTGAGACGCTATGTCTAGATATAACGTCTGTCGGCGCGAATGTGGATCGCTAAATTGGGGGCAAGCAGACAGCCCAACCAAAGGAGTGACCACCATGACCATTCTCGTAACCGGCGCGACCGGCAATGTCGGAAGTAACGTCGTCGAACAGCTCTTCAACCGCGGCGCCGATGTCCGCGCTCTCGTTCGCGATCCCGCAAAGGCCAGCCTTCCGGAAAGTGTGGATGTCGTCCAGGGCGACCTGCTCGACGTCGACTCGCTGCGCAGCGCCATGAGCGGCGTTTCCACCCTGTTTCTGCTGAACGGCGTCGTCGCCGACGAATTTACCCAGGCGCTGATCACGCTGAACGTTGCCCGCGAAGCCGGGATCGAGCGCATCGTCTATCTGTCGGTGATCCACAGCGTCATCTACGTCAACGTGCCGCATTTCGCGGGCAAATTCGGTGTCGAGCGGATGATCGAGCAGATGGGGATGAACGCCACCATCCTGCGCCCGGCCTATTACATGGACAACGAAATCACGATTCTGGACGCGATCACCGGCTATGGCATCTACCCGATGCCGATCGGCGACAAGGGCCTGGCGATGATCGACGCCCGCGATATCGGCGAGATCGCCGCGATCGAGCTGATCCGCCGCGAACAGTCGCCCACCCCGCTTCCGCTCACCCGGATCAACCTGGTTGGCCCCGATACGCTGACCGGCGCGAACGCCGCCGCCATCTGGAGCGAGGTTCTCGGCCGCGAGATTGCCTATCCGGGCGAAGACACCGTCGGGTTCGAGCAGAATGTGCGCCAGTTCATGCCGGGGTGGATGGCCTACGATATGCGCCTGATGGCCGAGCGCTTCGTGTCCGACGGCATGCTGCCGGAAAACGGCGATGTGGACCGGCTCACCACGCTGCTCGGCCGCTCGCTGCGCACCTACCGCGATTACGTCGCGCAGATCGCCGGCTGACGCCGCTACACCTCATCGACAAGGACCAAGACCATGATCTATTCGACCGCAACCGTTCCGGTGAACCCGGAAGGCGAAACCCCGCTCACCCGCGAGCAGGTCTGGAAGGGCCTCGAGCTCAAGGCGCGCGACGCCCGGCTGTTCCTGCCGCCCGGCCTGTGCACCAAATGCGACGTCACTGAGGAAAGCGCGACGCACTTCGTCCGCGACGCCACCATCGCCGGCGCCGACCTGCGTGAGATCATCGTGCTCGAGCCGCAGCGCAAGGTCACCTTCTTCCAGGCGACCGGCCCACGCGAGGGCGCCATCGTCAACGAGTTGTTCGAGGACGGAGCAGGCGCGCTTCAGCTCAAATTCTACTGCTACCTCGGACTGCGTGACAAGCAGGCGAACGGTCCGGAAGAGCAGGCCGAGCAGACGCAGTTCGACAGCGACAAGGGCTACAGGGCCGCTTTGCTGTCCACGCTGAAACGCACCCGCGAAATGCTCGCTGAAGGCAAGCTCTGATCCTCGCGCCCGCATCATCCACCCAATAGGAGAACTGACATGACCGATCTCTGGTCCCCCATAAAGCTCGGCAATCTGCAACTGCCGCATCGCCTTGCGATGGCGCCGATGACCCGCAGCCGGGCCAATCCCGACGGCACCCCCGGCGAGCTCGCCCCTGAATATTATGCGCAGCGGGCAACCATGGGTCTGCTGATCACCGAAGGAACCCAGCCGTCGGAGGACGGCCAGGGCTATCTGAATACGCCCGGTATCTACACCGATGACCATGTCGCCGGATGGCGCAAGGTAACCGACGCCGTCCATGCGGGCGAAGGCAGGCTGTTCGTCCAGCTCATGCATGTGGGCCGCAGATCCCATCCGGATAACACGGCGCATCATCGCCAGCCGGTCGCGCCCTCCGCGATCGCCCCGGGCGAAGACATGTTCACCGCCAATGGCATGCTGCCCGTTCCCGAGCCCCGGGCGCTGACAACCGCCGAGGTTCGCCAGACCGTTGCCGATTTTGCCTATGGCGCTGCCCGCGCGATCGAAGCCGGCGCCGACGGTGTCGAGGTCCACGGCGCGAATGCGTATCTAGTGCATCAGTTCCTGGCGCCGAACACCAATGAACGCGCCGATGAGTATGGCGGCTCGCTCGAGAACCGCGCGCGGTTTGCGATCGAGGTGGTGTAGGCCATTGTCGCCGAGATCGGGCCTGAGAAGACGGGCATCCGCCTGTCGCCGGGACTTCCCATGGGCGGCGTCGCCGAAGGTAACGAGAACGACGATCTGTACCGCTATCTGGCGGCGGAGTTCGACAAGCTCGGTATCGCCTATGTGCATGTTCTGCATATCGGCAACGAAACGCTCCTTGCCGATATCCGCAAGGCTTTTGGCGGCGTGCTCATCGTCAACCGGCCGGGCCGCACGCGCGACCAGGTCGGAACCGATGTCGCGGCAGGCAGCGTCGACATGGAGGCCCTGGGCTCCCTGGTGCTTGCCAATCCCGACCTTGTTGTCCGTTTGAAAACGGACGCTCCGCTCAATGAGGTGCGCAAGGACCTGCTCTACGCCGGCGACGGCGCCGAAGGCTACACCGACTATCCCGTTCTCGAGCGCGCCTGAGCTGGCCGCATCAACAGCGGCTGGCGCGGGTGTGTCTCGGCCAGCCGCCAAATTGACAAGGAATTATCCCATGAAGACGACAGGCAACACCATTCTCATCACCGGCGGCGGCACAGGGATCGGCGAGGCGCTCGCGCACCGCTTTCACGATCTCGGCAACACCGTGATTATCGCCGGACGGCGACTGGAAACACTGGAAAAGGCGATCGGCGACCGACCGAACATTCACGCGCTGACGCTCGACCAGAATGATCCCGCCAGCATTGCGGCTTTCGCCGAGAAGCTCATCGCGGACTTCCCCGGCCTCAACGTGCTGTTCAACAACGCGGGCATCATGCGCATGGAAGGGCCGCTCGACAAGGTCCGCGACCTCGCCGATGCGGAAGCCTCCGTCACTAGCAATCTGCTCGGCCCGATCCGGCTGACCAATGCGCTGATCGAGCATCTTGGCCGCCAGTCGGATGCAGTCATCATCAATGTCAGTTCAGGGCTCGCCTTTGTGCCGCTGGTGATTGCCCCGACCTATTCGGCGATCAAGGCCGCGATCCATAGCTACACGGAATCACTGCGCGCCGTGTTGAAGGGCAAGATCGAGGTCATCGAGCTGGTCCCACCCGCCGTGCAGACGACATTGACCCCCGGTCAGCAGGACAACGAGCGCTTCATGCCGCTCGGCGCCTTCGCCGATCAGGTCATCGCGCTCTTCCAGCAGACGCCAACGCCACGCGAGATCCTTGTGGAAGGCGTCGACTTCATGCGCAACGCCGAGGCCGAGAACCGCTTCGACGAGACGCTGGCGGCCATCAATCCGTTTCTCAAGTAACCGCGCATGGCCGGGTCGCGATGATGCGATCCGGCCATCCCTTATTGCCGCGTCCTCATCGCAGATCGGGACAGGTACTTTGCGACAACATCACCCGGAGACACGCCATGTCTAACAAACACAATGATCGCTCAGCCGCCCCGCTGAATGTCGCAGTGACACGAGAGGTATTCGTGCCGCGCCCGATGCAGGAGGTCTTCGACTTCGTTGCGGCCGAGGATGTGCTGCCGAAGATTCTGACCGGCTATGGCATGGTGCCTGGCGTCGCATCCACCTCCGGCGTCTCGGGCCCGTGGGATCGTACGGGTTCGCACCGGGTCGTGCACCTGGCGGATGGCAGTACCGTGAACGAAGGTCTCACTCATTATGATCGGCCGTCCTACTTCGCCTACCGGGTGAGTGATCCGAGCTTCGCGCTCAAGCATCTCATGACCCAGGCGCGCGGAGAGTTCTGGTTCGAACAGGCAGATGGCGGCACGAAGACAAAGTGGACCTATACGTTCCAGGCGAAAAATGGTCTTGCCAAGCTCCCGCTCCTGCTGTTCGTGAAGAGCCAATGGAAAGGCTACATGGAGGTATGCTTGGCGAATATCGTCGCGCATTTCGCAAGCGCCGCCGCCCCCTCCGGCTTTGCACGGTGAGTGGCAGTGCCGCTGCCCGACCAAGGGGCACGGTGCGCCATCGCCCGAGAGCCTGATGGTTCTGGACAATTCAGCTCGCAGAGCGGCCGGCAGGTCGACCGCTCCGCGAGTTCTACGCGTTGGTCCCGACTGTCCGGCGGTAAAGACGCCCGGTACGGTCAAATATCGCGAATCTTGCGGACACCGATATGTTAGCCGTTCCGCTGGTGAGACGGTTTGTCTAGATAAATGGTCTATTGTGTATTCTGATAGACGGTAAGTTTACCTTGTCTTTGAACAAGGAGAACGACCATGCCGATCATCCATCACAATATTACATCCGCTGACGCGCAGGCCATGGAGCAGATGCGCGCCATGTTCGCGGGAAACCCGAAGCTCGCCCTCGAGCCTGCCGCCCGACCGGTCTTCGATGACATCATGGGCCAGGCGCCCGCACCCGAGTATGTCCGCTTCGAGAAGGGCGAGGTTGGCGGCGTGCCGGGCTGGTGGGCCCGTCCCGAAAACGTGGCCGCGGCATCGGTCATCCTCTATCTGCATGGCGGCGGCTACGTCATCGGGTCGGCCGAGGCCTATCGCAATTTCGTGGGTCATGTCGCACAGCGCGCCGGGGCCGCGGCCTTCATAGCCGACTATGCGCTTGCTCCGGAACGACCTTTTCCCGCAGCGGTTCACGATGTCCGCGTGTTGCTCGACGACCTCGTCGCCCGTGATTTCGTGCGTATTGCGGTTGTCGGCGATTCCGCCGGCGGCGGATTGGCGCTCGCATCCATCAAGGCTGACGCGGCAAAAACCGGTAAAATCGTCGGCATCGTTGCAATGTCTCCGTGGATAGACATGACGCTTTCGGGCAATTCCCTCGTCAACCGCGCCGAGGCCGATCCTCTCCTGTCCAGGGAAACGCTGGCCGCAGCCGCATCAGCCTATCTCGGGCAGGCTGCGTCGCACGACGACCGGCTGCCAAGCCTCGATATGGACCTTTCGGCGATGCCGCCGGTGCGCATCCACACCGGCAATGACGAGGTTCTGCTCGACGACACCGTGCGGTTTTCGGTGCAGGCGGCGGCTGCTGGCATCGACCACGAAGTGCATGTCTGGGAGGGCATGACGCATGTCTTCCCCGCGAGCTTCGCGATGTTGGAGGCGGGTGCCGCAGCACTTGAGGACATCGGCGCCTTCCTTGCCGGAAAACTCATACCGTCCGCGTCGAAAAAGGTGTTGGTGCTCGGCGCGACCGGAGGCACCGGCAGGGCCATCGTCCAACGGCTGAACGACCTCGGCCATGTGCCGGTCGCACTGGTGCGGTCGCCGGAGAAGGCGAAGGACCTGAACGCTGTCATCGTCGAGGGCGATGCGAGCGACGCCGCGGCGCTCGACAAGGCGATGGCCGGCGTGGATGTGGTGATTTCGGCGCTCGGCACGCCGGTCAGCCCTTTCCGCCAGGTGACGTTGCTTTCGACGGCGACGAAAGCCGTCATCTCCGCCATGAAGCGCCGGGGTATCCGCCGTCTCGTGGCGATCACCGGCATCGGCGCGGGAAACAGCCGTGGCCATGGCGGCTTCCTTTTCAACCGGATCATCATGCCGCTGCTGCTGCGCAACGTTTACGCCGACAAGGATCGCCAGGAAGCCCTGATCGCCGGAAGCGGTCTCGATTGGGTCGTCGTTCGTCCATCGGTTCTGAATG
The DNA here is from genome assembly GCF_013459645.1 of Martelella sp. NC20. NCBI lineage: Bacteria > Pseudomonadati > Pseudomonadota > Alphaproteobacteria > Hyphomicrobiales > Aurantimonadaceae > Martelella > Martelella soudanensis. The sequence goes on along the minus strand of NZ_CP054863.1, from coordinate 165,951 downwards.
ACAAGCCGCGCCGCGGAGCCGTTCGCGCCCTGCTCGACCCTGCGCAGTTCAGCGGTGGAACGATCGCGCAAACCGACGCCGCCGACTTCGTGGTCGACCAGATCGAAAGCGACGCGTTCGTCGCCAAGACGCCGCTGATCACGTGGTAGAAGCTTGCTCCGACCCGGCATGAGCGCCGGGCATACACGCTTCTTGGAGGACCATCGGCCAAAACCAATGGCCTCAGATGACAACCTGCAACGATACCAACAAACCCGTTGCAACAGCGGCGGGTTTTGTCGTTTTATCCGTCTTTCCAGAGGCTTGTCGCTTCGTCCACGCCAGGATCTGTACCAGTTCGCCCAAGAAAGCGGTTCCCCTTTTCGAAATTGCTCCCTCTCTCAAGGGGCAAGTGCGGCCAGCCCCATCAGGCGATGGCGCCCTCGAATTTCTCTGTTGCATTGCCAGCGGATGCCGAAGCCTGCTCGCGCGCATAGCGGGCCGGCGACACACCCACGCTTCGCCCGAAGGCTACGCTGAAGGCGCTGGCCGAGCTGTAGCCGACCTGCCGGGCAATCGCGCTCACGCTCAGTTCCCGCTTGCGCAAGAGATCCTTCGCCAGTGTCAGCCGCCATGCCGTCAGGTATTCCATTGGCGCCATTCCAACCGCGTTCTGGAATCGGTCGTGGAAGCCCGATCTGGACACCGCCGCCTCACGCGCCAGTTCTGCCACCGTCCAGCCGCGCCCGGGCTCCGCATGCATGGCCCGAATTGCCACTGCCAGTCGCTCGTCGGACAGGCCTCGTAGCAACCCCGGATTATAGCCGAACTCTGCAGAAGAACGCATCGCCTCGATCAGCAGCACTTCCAGCAAGTGCCGCAACACCACTTCACGTCCCGGTTTTCTGCCTGCGGCCTCGTCGCCGAGTAGTTGCATCAGCATGGCGAGGTGATACTCCCCCCGAACAACCACCAGTTCGGGTAGCAGCGACGATAGCAAAGCCGCATCGTCGGATTGGAAAATGCAGTAGCCAACCAGCGCCCGCATATCCATGGGACCGTCAATGCGGCCGACGCGATATCCACCGCCCGGCAGAATGATCGGGTCTGTCACCATGTCATTGTCGCTGCTTGATACCGTGCTCCGCATCATGAAGTCCTGAGCGGAGGGAATAAGGATGAAGTCGCCTTCATTGACGGCGACCTCGCCGCTCTTGCTATCCCAGTAGCGAAAGCTCCCACTGAGGACCGCTACGTAATAGGGATTGGGCGACTGCGTCCGCCGCACTTGCCATGGACCCGAGCCGGTGACGCATTTGGAGAACGGTGCGCCCGGCTGCAGCAAGCTGACGATCTGCGTTAGGGGATCTGTCATTCTGGACTTCAACAAAACTTTCTTGGACGTTTAAATATAGAACGTCTAGACGCCCATGACCATCTCCTGTTTGACCATTCAACAATAGGATCAGACCATGACACAGAACTCCCGCATCGCCCTCGTCACCGGCGCCAATCAAGGCATCGGGCTCCAGATCGTAACCGACCTCGCAGCCCAGGGCCTCACTGTGCTGCTTGCCTCGCGCAACCCCGAGCGCGGCGTAGCCGCGGCGCAAGGCCTTTCGGGAGATGTTCATCCCATCCAGCTTGACGTGACCGACCAGGCTTCGATCGATGCCGCCGTCGTACAAGTCGAGCGGCAGTTCGGCCGTCTTGACATCCTCATCAACAATGCCGCGATTTCTCGAGCCAACGGCCCCGAAAGCGAAAACATGGAGCAGTACATTCAGCGTTCGCGGGCGACGCTCATTTCGGTGGACGAGGTCCGCACCATTTGGGAGACCAACGTGTTCGGCGTTCTGGCCGTTACCCAGGCCTTCGTGCCGCTGCTGCGCAAGTCTGAAGCCGCGCGAATCGTCAACGTCTCGAGTGCTCTCGGCTCGCTTACCATCAACTCCACGCCCAATCCCTACCGGGCGACATTCAACCCTGGTTATGGCGCATCCAAGACCGCGCTCAATGCCATCACACTGGCATTTGCAATCGATCTCGAAGACGAAGGCATCAGGGTCAATGCGGTGACGCCCGGCTTCACCAGCACTGCGCTCAACAACTACGAAGGCACCGAGACCGTCGAGCAAGGGGCAGCCGAAGCCGTGCGTCTCGCCCTCAGCAGCGAAGATCCAACCGGCACCTTCACGGGGTCGGTCAACGAAGCCTATCCTTGGTAGCTTGAACCCAAGCCCGACGGCCTAGGTCGGCGGGCGGACACCGGCGGGTCTGTCCTTCGATCTGATCATCGTCATCGCGGGCCGTTTGAAGAGGTGATCCAAACGGTCAATCAATGTCCTAGGCCGTAAACCCATAAACGGGTTCACTTCTCCGGAATGATTTGATTCAATGGTCTCAGGAAAGGAGACCATTGATGCGCCGACGTTTTGACCTGACGGATTTCGAGTGGGCGGTGATCGAGCCGCTTCTGCCCAACAACAGCCGCGGCGTGCCGCGGGTTGATGATCGCCGTGTGATCAACGGCATTCTCTGGCGCTTTCGCACCGGCAGCCCATGGGCCGATGTTCCGGAACGCTATGGTCCTCACACCACCTGTTACAATCGTTTTGTCCGCTGGCGGCGGGCTGGTGTCTGGGATCGCCTTCTCAAGGCGATTTCTTCCGCCTTCGACGGCGATATCCAGATGATCGACTCGTCGTGTGTCCGCGTGCATCAGCATGGCGCCACCGGTAAAAAGGGGGCGCCAATCGAAGCATGGGACGTTCCAGAGGCGGCCTGACAACGAAGATCCACGCTCTCGTCGATGCCGATGGGCTGCCGATTGATCTTCGCCTCTCGGAAGGGCAGCATGCTGACTGTCGCTACGCCGAAGACCTGCTCACCAGACTTCATGCAGGAACGACGCTTTTGGCCGATCGTGGCTATGACACCGACGCCATCCGCGCCACGGCAAACCAGGCGAAGGCATTTGCCAACATCCCAGCGAAACGAAACCGGAAAAAGACCTTCGCCTTCAGCTCGTTCCTTTATCGCTATCGAAACCTCGTCGAAAGGTTCTTCAACCGCATCAAAGAAGCGCGCGGAATTGCAACGCGTTACGACAAACGCGCCGACAACTATCTTGCCGCAATCAAGCTCTTCTCAGTGCGACTATGGCTAAAGCGTTATGAGTCTACGCCGTAGATCTTCTGGCATGTGTTATTCGGCCCGGCAGCAGGCCCCCACACGCTTTAAATATTTCAAATACTTATCGTGCCAATCGGCGTCGAACCCCTGTGCCGATTTACAGTCAAAGCCTTTGTCGGGAGCTTGCGCGCCCGCAAGGTCACACCGCATATCGCCATCAACGGCAGTATTTCCAGGACCGGCAAGCTCCGTAAAACCGCCATCGACAAGCGCACGACGCACCATCCCGGCTACGGCATAAGCCTGCGCTGCCGCAAGCGCATCGAAGAGGTGTTCGGCTGGATCAAGGCGCAGGCCGGTTTCGCCAAAGTAAAGGTCCGGGGAAGGCCGAAAGTCGCCGCCGTCTTCGGATTCGCCATCGCGGCCTATAACCTTGTCAGACTGCCGAAGCTTCTTGCACAAGCCGTCGCATAGGCCGCCGCCCAGCCACCAAAGAGCAAGGGCCAACACAGGCGACCGAAGTCAGCACCCGCATCAAACGCAATACCCAGCCGAATGCGCCACCAAAACAACCAACCCAGCCGTTTTGCAGCAACCTGCTAGGACGAATGCCGCCTGGGCTCCGCTCGTCCTCTCTCGCCGGCGCTTTTGCCGTCATTGGCCTCGAAGAGCTCTCGGGTTCGCACCGCCAACGAAATGCGGTCTGGACGGTCATCAATGCCATTCCGTACCATGAGCCTGCGAACGCTGTTGTGATAGATGCTTCCCGCGACCGTGTCCAATCTTGTCAAATTCGTATGAAACACGCAGACTTGCTAAAATGCCGGAAACGCGGCGAGCGATCCCGCGAAAAGAAGGGAGTTGCGCATGCCTGTCGATCCTATTGAAGAGACAATTTCATGGCAGTCGGACAACCCTCACCTCAGCGGAAATTTCGCGCCGGTCGGCCGGGAGATCGACGCAAGCGCGCTTGAGGTGATCGAGGGGCGGATACCTGAAGAGCTTTCCGGCGCTTATATACGCAACGGGCCCAATCCCCGCTACGAGCCGGTGTCATACAACTATCCGCTCGAGGGCGATGGCATGCTGCATGCGGTCCGGTTTTCGGGCGGGCGGGCAAGCTATCACAACCGTTATGTGCGCACCCGCAGCTTCGAGATCGAGGACAAGGCAGGGCGTGGCGTTTACGGCGGGATCATGACACCGCGCCCGATCGAACCTGGTCTGTTGGGTCCGCATGACGATCCGGATAACCCTTTCAAGGCCTCCGCCTTCATAGGCGTGATGCAGCATGGCGATCACCTGCTGGCGCTTGGCGAAGTCGAACCGGCGTGGGAGATCGGGCCGGGCCTGGAAACGCTCGGCCCATGGACTGCCGGCACGGACGAGCCGATCGCACTTGGCGCCCATAACCGGGTCCATCCGGTCACGGGCGATATGTTCGCGCTCAGTTACGATCTGATCTCCCCGACGGTGAGGATTCACCATATCGGACCGGATGGCATTCTTCGCCGTAGTTTTGATATTGCACTGGCTGCGCCCAGCATGATCCACGATTTTGTGCTGACCGAACGTCATATCGTGCTTTTGATCGGACCCGCTGTGTTCGATATGGAGGCGATGATGCAGGGCAAGTCCTTCCTGCAATGGCGTGAGCAGCTTGGGACGCGCATTGCGGTGATGCCGCTCGACGGCGGCAGCGTGAAATGGTTCGAGGCCGAACCCTTCTTCGTGTTTCACTTCGCCAATGGTTTCGAGCGCGGCAGCGACATCGTGATCGACTATGTACAGCATGAGAAGCTTTATGTCGGCTATGGAAAGCGCAATACCATGCCGCCGACGCTGCGGCGGCTCGTGCTCGATGCCGCCTCCGGCCGCGTTCGCGGTCAGGCATGGTTCGACAAGGTTGCGGAGTTTCCCCGTATCGACGATCGCCGCACGGCCCTTGCGTCGCGCTATGTCTATGCGTCGACGCTGACGGAAGCGCTGACCGGCGGCAATGGCGCTTCCGGCACATTCAACTGTCTTCTGAGGATCGATACCGAAACCGGCGATGTGACCAGGCATGATTTCGGCAATCGAATTGCGGGCGAAGCGGTTTTCATTCCCAGGGGCGAAAGCGAGATATCGGGCTGGCTCGCCACCTATCTCTATGATCCGGAAACCGAAAGCAGCGAATTCGCCCTGCTCGACGCCGAAGACATCGAGGATGGGCCGGTCCTGCGCCTGCGTCTGCCGCAGCGCGTGCCACAAGGGCTCCACGGCGCCTGGATTCCGGCCTGAGGCTAAAGGGTTGGACCCCGCTTTCTGTGAGCGGGATGAGAACCGGCCAAGCCGGAAGCACGAGGCCGGGCATTAAGTCCTTGCATGATGCCCGATGCGCCGCGGCGCGTCGAACAGGCGTTCGCCGCGCCCGCTTCATGTGAACCGGTAATATGAGTTCAAGGTTCGTGGGTGCGTTGTCATCTCCTTGCAGAGGCATGCCCGATACACATACCAGAACTGTCGTAGCGTCTTGTTGCCACCAAGCCAAATAGCCTTTAATTGGTATTTTTAATGCCAATTAAAGGTTATGGCGGATCATGCGTCTGACGAGTTTCACGGATTACGGGCTTCGGGCCCTCATGCGGATGGCGAGCGACCCCGAGCGGGTGTTCTCGACGGCTGAGATCGCCGAGGAGTTCAAGGTCTCCCGCAATCACCTCAACAAGATCATGCAGCGGCTTGCCCATCACGGCATTGTCGATACCCGCAGAGGGGCGGGCGGCGGGGCGATCCTTGCGCGCCCTGCTGCTGAAATAGGACTTGGCGAGATCATTCGGCTTCTTGAGGAGGGGCAGTCCCTCGTCGAATGCTTTTCGCCGATCGGCGATTGCAGCGTCACGCCGGTCTGTAGCCTCAAACATACACTTGCTGCTGCTGAAGCAGCCTTTCTGGCCGAGTGTGATCGCAAGACACTCGCCGACATTGCCTTGCCGGCAAAACAGCCGGCAATTGCCTGACTAAAGGAGGCACCCCATGTTTTTCCACAACCAACCAACAAGCCGAATACTTGCCGGGCTTCTCGGCATGGGGGCTGCCCTGGTCCCGATCTCGGCCTCGGCCCACGTGAAATGGTTCGCGCCCTATATCGTCGACGCGGCGCCAGCACCGCTCACGCGCACGCTGAGCGATCCGTATTTCTGGACCGGCATCGTCCTGGTCCTGGTCTTCTTCATCGCCGCACGGCTGATCGAGCGCAGCGCAACCGGTACCGCCACGCTGGATGCGATGGACCGGGTGACCGATCCGCTGTGGCGGCATCTTGACGCCTTTATGCGCATCGTCGTTGCCGGGTTTTTCGTGGCGATTTTCGCCGTTGGCGGCATTTACCTGACGCCCGATCTGCAGACGCCCGCCGAATGGGTCAGCTGGCTGCAGCTGCTGATTGCCGCCGGCATCGTGTCGCGCAAGACCATGCCGCTTTCGGCAGCGGGCATCATCTTCCTGTGGGTTCTGGCGCTGCGCGATTACGAGTTTTTCCATCTGCTCGACTATCTGGCGCTCGGCGTTGCTGTCGCGGGCTATCTGGTGCTTGAAAGCTCCAGCCGCCCGGACTGGCGCAAGCATCGCTTCGAACTGCTGCGCTGGGGCGTGGCCATCGCGCTGATGTGGTCGAGCCTCGAAAAATTCGCCTATCCGGAATGGTTCTATCCGCTGGTGATCGAAAAGCCGTTCCTGACCTTCGGCATCCCGCGCGACATGTTCATTCCGATGGCGGGTGTCGCCGAGTTCACCATGGGCTTCGGCCTGCTGGCGACGCCGCTCATCCGCAGGCTTTCGGCAATCGCGCTTTTCGTGATCTTCAACGCCGCGGTCTATCCATTCGGCCGGATCGACCTCATCGGTCACGCGCTGATCATGGCCATTATCATCGCTATTGCCGTCGACCATACCCGGGAGCTTCATTTCTGGGGCTGGATCCGGCGTTCGCTTATCGGGGTTCCGCTTGGCCTTGCCTCGGCGCTGGTGATTTTCGCAACCGCCTATTGGGGCCTTCATGCCGCCTTCTTCGGCCCGGATGCGCAGACCATGGCGGAGTTGCGCACCGAACAGACCGAGATGGCGACCCACACCTTTTCGCTTGAGTATCCGCACGGGCCGATCGCTTCCCCGGATATGAGCGGGGCCGATGGCGAACAGGGGGCAGAAGCCCCGGATGCCGGCACGCTGACGGTCACCGAAGCCTATGAACGGTCGATGATGGGCATGCATGAAGAGATGATGGAAGGTCTGCGCCACGACGATCCCGACGTTGCCTTCGTGCTCGGCATGATACCGCATCACCAGGGCGCAATCGACATGGCCCGCATCCAGCTTGCCGCCGGGTCTGACAGGGCCAATATGGCGCTGGCGCAGCATATCATTGCCGAGCAGCAGAAGGAGATCGAGGCCATGCGCGCTTGGCTGCGTCAGCGTGGCATCGAGACCGAGTAATGGGCGAGGAGGCGGGCTTGCCCCGCTTTCTCCAACTGCAAGGCGTCAAGACAATTGTGCAGGGCGCCTTGCCTCATGAGATGAGGACCATTCCGGTGAACCGAACACGACGTCCTCAGACGCCGGGTTTTCTGTATTTGGTGTTATTGCTGAAGCTGTCCATTTGCAAAGATGGGCCAGCTAGCGACTGACAGGAAGCTAGTGGTTTCGCCATGCCAGCGGCTGCCGACTTGGACCCGTTCTTGCTGGAACCGGCTTAGCGAATGCGCGTTGATTTTCTTACACGCAACTGAAGGGAGCGAGCACAATGAACAGCCCTATTCGCACGCTGGTCAGGGAATATGGATGGATCCACCTTTCCCTCGGCCTTCTCGGCAATATCGGCTTCTTCGTCGGAAGCATCTTCTTCCTGCCTTCTTTGGAGCAATACAAAACGCTGGGCGTCTGGCTCTTTATCGTCGGCTCCTTTTTCATGCTGATTGGCGCTTTGGGGCGCCTGCTCGTGGATGTGACCGACAAAACGTGACGGCCGACCACTGGGTTTCCTCCGGCGCGTCGCGCCTCCATCGCCGCCGGCCTGAAAAAAACGGACTTTGGCGATCAAAGCCTCAAGGATTTCGGAGCCGCGCTCGAGGGCGGCAGCAAGCGCGAGCAGGTCCATCCGGTCGAAACCCTCCAGCGGCTCGGCATCGGTGAGGGCGGGCTTGCCCTGCGTCAGCGTGCCGGTCTTGTCGACGACCAGCACATCGACCTTGGAAAAGCGTTCCAGCGCTTCCGCGTCGCGGATCAGCACGCCCGCATTCGCGCCGCGCCCGGTTGCGACCATGATCGACATCGGCGTTGCCAGCCCCAGCGCGCAGGGGCAGGCGATAGTCAGCACCGAAACCGCCGCGACGAAGGCATAGGAAAGGGCAGGCGAGGGGCCGAATGCCAGCCATGCCAGAAAGGCGATCACCGCGACGGCCACGACGGCGGGCACGAAATAGACCGCCACCCGGTCCGCCATCGCCTGGATCGGGGCGCGGGAACGCTGGGCCTTGGAGACCATGTCGACGATCCGGGAAAGCGTCGTCTCCGCGCCGACGCTTTCGGCGCGCATCAGGAAGCTGCCGTTCTTGTTGAGCGTGCCGCCGGTCACCGGCTCGCCCTCGCTCTTTTCAACCGGGACCGGCTCGCCGGTAATCATGCTTTCATCGACGGAGGAATGCCCTTCGGTGACAACGCCATCGACAGGCACGCTCTCGCCGGGGCGTACGCGCAGCACATCGCCCGCCTGCAGCGTCTCGACGGGCACGTCCTCCTCGCCGCTGTCGGTGACCTTGCGCGCGGTCTTGGGCGCGAGATCCAACAGCGCCCGGATCGCATCGCCGGTGCGTTCGCGCGCGGCAAGCTCCATCACCTGGCCGATCAGCACCAGCACCAGAATGACGGCGGCGGCTTCAAAATAGACCGGCGCCATGCCCATGGAGTCGCGCATTGTCGCGGGAAACAACCCGGGCGCGACAAGCGAGACGACGGAGAAAACATAGGCGGCGCCGGTTCCGAGCGCGATCAGGGTCCACATATTGGGACTTCTGTTGACGATCGACGACCAGCCGCGCCGGAAGAATGGCCAGCAGATCACCATAACGGGCGTCGCCAGCGCAAATTGAAGCCAGCCGAACAGCGTGTGGCCGAGCCAGGCCTCGAAGGGCAGACCCAGATGGCTGCCCATTTCGAGAACGAAGACGGCGAGCGCCAGCGGCGCGGCAATCATCAATCTGCGCTTGAAATCGACATAATCAGGATTGGGTCCGGCCTCGGCGGAAGGCGTCATGGGCTCCAGCGCCATACCGCATTTCGGGCAACTGCCTGGGTGATCCTGCACGATCTCGGGATGCATTGGGCAGGTATAGTGCGTGCCCTCCGGCTGCGCTTCGGTCTCGACGTGCCCGGCGGCAAAGCGCTCCGGATCCGCCTCGAACTTAGCCTGGCAGCCGCCGGAGCAGAAGTAATAGCTTTCGCCGCCGTGCTTCGCCATGTGGCGGGCGCTGGCAGGGCCGACGGACATGCCGCAAACCGGATCCTCTGCAGTCAGATAGGCAGTCGGGTCGTCCTGAAACCGGTCCCGGCATTTTTCCGAGCAGAAGTGAAACAGCCTGTGATCATGCTCGGCGGTCGGCTTGCCGGCGTCCGGTTCGACCGTCATCCCGCAGACAGGATCGCGCGTTACGGTCTCACTCGCAGCATGTCCGTCGTTGCCGGATCCGGAGCATTGGTTCGTGTGCGAATGCCGCATTGTGTGGCCTCCTGATGATGTCGGTCTTCCACAACATGATTCTTCCAGCAACTGGAAGGTCAAGGCCGGTGATGCAGGGCCCGCGCTTGCGGATCACGCGGCATCAGCGTCGCGCTCTTCTCCGCCAGATGCAAAACACAGGCCCCGCTCTCGAACATACGGAGATCACTGTCTGACATGAAGGGAACCTGTCCGAATGGCTGGCGGGCAAGATGGTCTGGACCGCCTTCCCCGAATGGCACGGTTCGGACGGAATAGGAAAGGCCCGCCTCCTCACACGCCCATCTTGGCCGCATGTCGCGAACGAAGTCGGCAGGGCCATTGGTCATTGTCCCCCAGTCGAGAGTCCAGATCGTGATGTTCTCCCGCATTTCGAAGTCCTGGAATCAAAAATTTGGGCAACTGTCTCGCAATTGGAAAAACAAAACCGAGTTCATCACAACCGCATCGACAGTCTGCCCCGCTCACTCGATGACCTGGATTTCAGGTCTATTGGTCTCCTTAGGGTGAATTGGGGCCACTCAAACTCGCCGCGATCACATAGAGAGCAAGGCATCTCATCAGATTTCTTCTCCCATCGATTCAAACGCATGATAGTCAATTTTCCGCGTGTTACCCGTACTTGGACAACGTCTTTGTCAAGCGACCGTGGCGCACCCTGCGCCATCCAGCAGCGTTCCCAAAATGCTCACTTTAAGAACATATGCAAACCATCTTGATTAACGTCGCCACGAACCTCGTTGAAGAGCCGAGCGGCAGCTGAACGTTTCTAGCGATGTCGCGACGGTAGCCATTCGCTGCAAAGCAGAAAGCTGGCAGAATGGGCTCCCAACAGTCGTTCGCTGCGGATGACACGAAGGTCCACTGTGGGCCGCGAGTGCCGTCGCACACAATGTAGGTCAATGTCCGCTTTACTCTCTGGCCATTCGGAAGCCTGACAGTCGGCACCCGGCCCCTATTCAATCATTCGTTTCGACCGCGGCGAATGAATGGCTGTTCGCCCCCACAAAAAAGCCGAGGATCCCTCCCCGGCTTCTTTACTCTGTGGCTGCCGCCCAATCACCCCTGCGGGTCTTCGTCGGTATCCGGCTGGTCGTCGGCCGTGGGCGTTGTTTCGTCGGGGGCTGTGATGTCGTCGGCTGCGTCAGAGCCGACCCGATCCGATAGACGGACGGTTGCGAGCAGAGGCGACGAAACGTTCCGCTCAGACTTTGGACTGGAGGAGTTCGATCACGTTGCTCCAGGGGTCCACTAGGAAGGCGACCCGAACCTTCCAGTGGTCGTTGTCGACGGGCTCCAGCGTGACCGTCACGCCGCGATCTCGCAGCGTCTCGACGGCCGCATCGACGTCGTCGACCCACAGGCCGAGATGATGCCAGCCGTGCGAGCCGAAGCTCGCGTAAAGGTCGTCACTCTCGGGGCCGCCATCTGCGCCCGGACCGGACACGAGTTCGATCCGGAAGGTCGGATCGCCGGCCAGCGCCATCTCGGCGAAATTCATGCCGTTGAGGTCGAACGCCCTCGTCTCGTGCATGTCCAGCTTTTCCCGGTACCACTTCACCGCGGCATCGCGCTCGGCGCGCAGTCCGACATGGGCTCCCCGGAGCGTTTTTAGGGCGTTGGTCATGGTCTTTCCTTTAAGGTGTCGCGCTCGAATGAGCGCGTGGTGGCAGAAGCTACCATCGGCTGCGTCCGGCTGACCCGTTCAAGCGCTCCGTACGAGCATCCCTTCTGGATTATCCGGCGTACGATCCAGCCTCGCGAGTTCGGGTTGGTAGAGGGTGAGAACCATGGTCCCGCGCTCAGCTATTTTGGCAACATGTTGTCAACATATCGACACTTGACATCATGCTGTCAAGAGTGAGAGTTTGCTCCAACGTCCACCGAACCGGAATTTCTATGCCGATGTCGTCCGACCCGATAACCCAGCTCATCCTCGCGATATTCCGCGCCAATAGCCGTCTGGTCTTACGAGGGGACCAGTTGACGGCGCCGCTTGGGCTGACGAGTGCGCGCTGGCAGGTGTTGGGAAGCGTGGCGGAGGCGGGCTCGGCGCGGTCGGTCTCGGAACTGGCACGGGATCTCGGCGTCTCGCGACAGGGCGTACAGCGGATCGCCGGCGAACTGGTCGCGGAGGGTATCCTCGCCTACCAACCCAACCCCCGCCACAAGCGCGCGCAACTCGTCGTCTTTACTGCGGAAGGGCGCCGCCTCTACGGTCGCGCACTGGCTGTGCAGGCCCCTTGGGCGCGATCGCTGGCCGAAAACTTGACGCCCGAGCAGATTACATCCGTCACGATTGCCCTAGGCGTCCTGACAAGTCGTTTGGAGGAAGAGTTGGAGGCTACGAGGACAACGGCCGCCGAATGACTTTGTCTTCTGTCTGAAGTGATGTCCGCTTCCGACATTGGTCAGCGAACTGCTCAGCGTCGTACAAGGGTCGTTTTTGGTCGGGGCCTACGTTAGAAGGGAACCTCTGAGCTAGGAGATCTCCATGCCAGCGCGTCGCCATGTCGATATCGCACCTCAGTCGGGTTGTAGCATTCGCCTATCTACGGGCGAGACCGTCCAGGTCATCGATCTGGAAGGTCAACAGGTGGCGGACCTGTGGGCGTTCGCCGTGGACGGTGGGATCGTTGACTGGCTCAGTGTCTCACAGACCCGCGACATCACCGTGCGTCTGTTCCCAACGGTGGGCGAGAGCTTCTACAGCGAACAGGCCGTGGTGCTTTTGAGCCTTCTGTATCTCGGCAGCACGATCTTTCCTCCCGTGTCGCAAACACCAGAAAACCGCGACATGTTTTGCTATCATGTAACGTCCGGTTTGTGACGCCCCGATTAAGCCGATGAGCGGCAGAAACGGGGTCGGGAGCGGTCATGTTGTTCTGTTGCGCTTATGCCAGCTATTTGATCTTTAACCTCTAGGACCGGACAGTCAGGACTCGGCCCCCTTGCAGCCATTGATTTACAATGCGACCGATGTGCGAGCCTGCTGTAATCTGTCTGAAATTGAGCTTGCGTTAAGAAATCTCCGCAACAAGCGCATGACGTGTGACCCGGCTTTCCTCCATTTCTCCAGAGAGTCTTGGGTTCGCAAGCTGGCCTCAAGTGGCCTGTTTCTCCGGTGCCATTTTCATTGCGAACTCGTTGGGCGTGATATTGCCCAGCGACGAGTGCGGTCTGTTTGCGTCGTAAAGCGGCCAGCGCAGTCCCGCCGCGGCCGCTCGCTTCAGATTATCCTGAACGGTGCTGCGCGCCACGCCGAGCGTCAGTGCAATCTCACGGGTGCTGGTCCCGTCTCCGGCAAGCCGGAGTATTTGTCGTAATTGTCTCATGGTCAGCCTTCTCTTTGCCGGCATCACGCTTCCTTTGTTCAAAAGGACAGTCATGCCAAAGTTGCTGACCCAGGGGGTGTCTCATGCCTTCAAGGTGGCCGGTTATTAATCGGAATCGTGGCCGGCTTCATTCCGGAATGGCGGCCGGCTTCAAATCGGAATACCCGGCCGGTTAACTTCGGAATCCGCACCTCAACCTTCTGCGCATCGTGGCATCGCAGCGTTTAACCCTGCAGTCTCGAAAGTGGCGTTGGCTAGGGTCGTTTCCACTGGTTGGCGCCGATTTCATCAGGTCATGTGCAGAATCCGCCGGCCAACCTCATAACTGGGCTTACGCCGAGAATATTGAGCGAATCCGATAGATTAAAAATAGAGGGACGTGCCGACGGTTCACATCCCATCGCATCAGTAGATCTGTTGTCGTTGGCCGAATGCGTGGCCTCTCAGCACCTATTATCACGGCAACCGAGTTCAGACTAAAACTCCGTCTCGCAGTGGGTAGTTTTACCGGCGGAACCGTGGTGTCCAACTTTCTTCCAAGGCTTCGATCTCTTCCGCATCCTCAATTTCATCAGGTGCAATAAAAAGCAGCGTAAGCTGGTATCCCTCCCGTTGAAGCAGCGTCTGCTCCAGCACGTTTGGGTGTAAATCGGCATGGGGGTTAGACGCCGATCGGCACGATAAGTCTTTGAAAGATTTAAAGCGTGTGGGGCCCGGGTGCCGCGCCGAATGACACTCGCCTCACGCCAGAAGAGGCCCGGGTCGAAATTGAGGTGACAGCGATCATTCAGGAATAGAGATCACTCGCTCCCGCAAAAGGGAGATACAGGTTCGGTACTGCATCAAGACTGTATTTCTAGTGCTTGAATGTCACAGCCGATGGCTGCGCGACATCGGGCAGGTGCCGCTTTTGATTGTAGGGCGGGCCTGTGCGTCTCTGGTGTTGCGACGGTTCGATCAAGGGTCTGTGTCAGGTTGGTCGAAACCGCCGTTCGAAACCGCAGGCGTCTTCTTGTTCCGTCAGGGCCGCCTGCAACTGCAGTAGGGAGATCTCATCTTTGCTCGGTTCAAACGTTGCCAGCCGGCCGTCCTGCATCAGCCCGGCGTGATCCGCGTGGCGGAACGCGAATTCCTCGTCGTGAGTAAACACAATCACTGCAACTCCATCGCGTTTGACGTCTTGTAGCACCTGCGCAACACGGACTTTGGATCTGGGATCAAGCGCCGACGTGGGTTCGTCAATGACCAGAAGACCAGGGTTGAGGGCAAGAGCGCGGGCGATCGACAGGCGCTGCGCTTCACCGCCGGAAAGGGTATTGGCGCGCCTGTTCAGAAAGGCCCGGTGCTCTGGAAAGCCCAAGTATCGCAGCAGTCGCGCGATCAGCGTGACATCGTATTCCCGGCGTTCAGCCCGAAGGTAGCACGCTTCTTCAAGGACCTGGCGTACTGTGAAATGTGGCGCAATGGACTGGTGCGCATGTTGCAGGACCAGGCCCCGCTGCGCCGTTCGGTCAGCGCCTTTGGGGTCAAGCCAGGCTATGCTGCCCGAAGTTGGCGTTTGAAAACCCGACAAGAGACGGGCCAACGTGCTTTTCCCGGCGCCGCTTTGACCAAGGACAGCTGTGATGCGACCGCATGGGATACCTATGTCGATGCCGTTCACCACGGGCCTGCCCGCGTAGGTTCGGTGCAGGTTTGATGCCCAAAGCCCGCCTGTGCGTTGGATCTCAGTCCGTGTGGCAAGGGGCCGACACGGGCGCGGTTGGCACGTCCGCCCGACAGCGGGCACAATCGGGGTTTTTGTGATCCTTCCCTGATCCAGGGTCACTATCCGGTCGGCCAATGCAGTTGCGACGTGCAGATCATGTGTGACGACAAGGGTGGCCGTCTCGGGGCGGGTCTCTTGGATGGCTTCAAGGATTTCGGCACGCGACGCTGTATCAAGGGCCGAGGTCGGTTCGTCCAGCAACAGGACTCGCGGTCGGCGTACAAGAGCGATACCAAGCAGAGCGCGCTGAATCTGGCCACCGCTCAGTTCGGCCGATCGACAGTCAAGCAGACGTGGGGCCAGCCCGACGCACGTGGCAATCGGTTCAATTTCTCTTGCATCGAAACCAGCCAGCCATGCGGCTTCACCCAGATGCTGACGCAGGGTCAGATGGGGATTCAGGGATCCGCCCAGCCTTTGCGGGACAACCGATACGACTGTGCGCCGGAGCTGTTGCAGGCTACGGGGCAGCGCCGACATCATGTCCACCCCAGCAACGTGAATGCGCCCTGAGACAGGCCGCCGGCTACTGAGACCCTGCCGGGGTTTTTGTCCGACCGTGAGGATCCCCTGACCCACCAGCAGGTTCACGAGGGTGCTTTTCCCTGCACCCGACGGCCCAATCAATGCGACTGTTTCGCCTTGCCTGACGTACAGATCGAGACCGTCGAAGATGGTCTGGTGGCCAAAGGACAGGCCAAGCCCGCGTATGTCAATCATCCGCAATCTCCGGTTGCAGGTCGGATAGCAGACCGGTTTCCGGGGGTCCACCCATCGTGAACAGGCCAAAGAAAAAGATCGACATCATCCCGAGCGGCGGCAATAACAGCCAGAACGCGGCCACCCCGTGCAGATAATCAAGACCGTCATTCATCATTCGGCCCCAGGTCAGAAGCCGGGGATCGGTCAGGCCCAGAAACCCCAGCCCCGCGGCTCTCATCCCGGCCTGAAGACAATTCTGCGCATAAAGAGCCTTCAGTGGGCCGCGCAGGCCGGGAACGATGTGATACCGCAGGCACCAGACCTGGCTTGCGCCCATCTGCCGCGCCATTCGGGTGCTGTCTCGATTGTTCTCGCGTTCCATCAACGCACGAAGCACGCGCACGTCGTCGTGCCAGGTGGTGAAGATCAGAACGATGACGATGCCAAGGAAATCGGGCTGATACCAGCTGGCGATCAGAAGAAGGATCAGAACCGAGGGCACGATCTGAAGCAGATCAATCAGACCAAGCAAGCCTTGACCGCTGCGGCGCCCGGCCAGTGCTATCAGACCTGCGGCGCAGACAGCCAGTCCCGTGGCGCCGCCCCCTGCTGCAAGCGAAATGGCAATTGACATGGGCGCAGCCCGGACAAGACCGGCCAGAACGGACTGGCCCAGGTCGTTCGTGCCCAGCAGGTACCCGATACCCGGAGGCATCAGGCTGTGTTCCGAGGTTGCATAGTCGGGCGGAACGATCGCAACCGTAATCAACGCGATCGCGGCAAGGGTGACGATCACGGTTTTCCGGGGGGCTTTGATCAGGGCGCTGTCTGTCATCGTCATTGCACGGTCCGGGCCAGCGCGAAGGACGCGACATCCAGCACCCAGTTCAACAGAAGAACGATCACCGCGATGACGGCAACGGTGCCTTCCAGCAATACATAGTCTCGGTCCAAGATCGCCTGATAGGCAACAAGGCCGATGCCGGGATAAGAGAATGTCACCTCAACGAACAGCACCGCTGAAAACAGGGTTGAAATCGAATGCCCGAGCCTTGCGACGATCGCCGCCATCAGATTTCGCAGATAGTAATCCCGGCGTTCCCGCAGCCCTGAAACGCCGCGTATCAGCGCCGATTGAACGAAAGGTTGCCGGGTCAGAAGCTGCATGTCAGCGCGCAGAACAAAGAAATACCGCGTCACCTCGTGCAGGGCCAATGCGATGACCGGCAGGATTGCGTGACGGGCGATGTCGAGACCGCGTTGAATGGCGTCATCGGGTGGAATCAACGACCCTGCTCCCGAGGCCGGTAATATGGGAAACGCCACCGCGAAGAACAGCACAAGTACTGATGCTGCCGCAAATGGGGGCAGAGCCGCAAGGACGGTCATCACAACCGTCAGAAACCGATCCGGTCGGCTGCCCGGTTTTCGTCCGCCTTCGATCGCAAGGCCGACACCGGTGACCAGAAACAGCGGAATCGCACCAAGTATCAACAGGGCAGTCCAGGGAAACGACGCCGCGATAACCTCGGTGACGGGGCGACCGTAAAGGCGCGAGACACCAAGATCACCGCCAAGTATCGACGTAATGTCGCCCCACACAGACGCGGGTAAGCTGGTGTACAGGCCGAATTGCCTTTCAAGCGTCCGGATTTCCGCCTGCTTCAGCGAAAATGACGCAGGGCTTTCCAGCAGGAGTGACATTGCATCCCCCGGCAAAAGCCGGGGAAGAAGTGACATGAGCACAAGCAGAGCCATGAAGACGAGAATGCGCTGCAGAAATCTCGCGATCAGGAGCTTTGCGAAGGTACCGTGAAACAGCCGCATGTCCGGGATCAGCGGGTGAAGGCGGGTTTGTGCAGCGACACCGGAATGCCCATTGCGATACCATCGGGAAAGAACCTGGGCGCGATGCGGTCACTATGCGGCGTAACCCAGGTGGGATTGACCAGCATCAGCGATGGCAACTGTTCGGAATACAGCCGTTGGAATTCGGCCAGAAGCGCAGCTCGGGCGATCGGGTCGGTTTCGGTGGCCTGCGCTCTGATGACCTCTTGCAGGCGATCATCCTGCGGATAGCCGTCACTGCGCCAGTCATCGCCGAAGATCTTGGAGGCCAGGTCGCCGGGATCGCCGATCGTGCTGGTTGTCAGCAAAGCCAGGTCAAAGTCATCTCCGGCGGCGGCGGCCTGCAGGGCGCCACGTTCCAGAACGCGCAGGTCCACGTCGAAACCGATGGTCTCCAAGTGCTCTGACAAGACGATTGCCACCCGTTCCTGGCGCCCATCGGTGATCAGCCGCAGGCGCAGGTCGTCCCCGGACGAACTGCGCAAGCCGTCTTTGGTTCGGGTCAGCCCGGCGGCCGCAAACAGCGCGACTGCGCGCTGCGGATCAATGTCATAGTCAAGTTGCGCGCCCGCGTCGAACCATGCAGTGCCCTGTTGGAAATATCCGACCTGCGCCTTTTCGGCTCCGCCGACATAGGCGACTCTGGCCAGCGCATTGCGGTCCAGACTATATGCCAGGGCCTGGCGTGCGGCCAGGTCGCCAAACAGCCCGGCGTGATTGAATACGATGCGAACCGGGTGATTGCTTGGCGCGGTTTCAAGCGCGATTCCCAGAGACCGGGCGCGTTCGGTCAAGTGCCAGGGCAGGTAGGTAAAGACATCCACCCACCCCTCGGCCATCGCATTCAGAGCCGCTTCGCCGGCCATCCTGACAAAAACAATCTCGTCAAATTTCGGAGCCTTTCCATAATATTTCGGGGCTGCCGTCAGGGTGTATCTGCCTTGGGCCCGATCCGAACTGGTCAGCATGAAGGGGCCGCTGCCCGTCAGAGCAGTGGCGTCGACGAAATCGCGTGGATTGGCAATGCCGGAATAGATGTGCTCTGGCAGGATGGGCAGAGACATCAGGACATCCGACAGAAATCCGGGATCCGGACGGGACAGGGTGATACGCACGGTATCGGCGGACGCGCTGACACTGGAAACGTCTGCCAGCGACACGAACGGATGGGGATGGCGCTGCACATAATCGAAGGTGAAGACAACGTCAGCCGTTGTCACGGTTTCGCCATCGTGCCAAAGAGCCTGGCTGTTCAAATTGACCTGATAGATAAGCCCGTCCGGTGAAACCGACCAATCTGTGGCCAGAGCCGACACCGGCGCGCCGGTATCGTCTTGCCCGATCAGCGTGTCGAAAAGAAAGGTCATCCAGACATATCCCGGGCCGCTCATTTGGTGGAGGTAAGGGGCTGGCTGGCCCCATTCAGCTCGATCGTCGGCGATCACGGCGCGGGTCGGTTCATCCGCCGCGACCAGGCCGCCGGGCAGCAACATGACGAAGACCCATCCCAACAGACGCACAAAGATCATGACACATTCTCCTTCGTGTCGGGTTCCGATGTACGAGGCACGGCCTTCGACCGCGCTATGGCTTCGCTAGACGCCTGCGCCCCGATTTGATGACGAAAGGCCGAAGTTGACCGTTATTCCAGATTGTTTTTGTCATCTTTTGTGGCCGGGAGGAAGCTGCACGGCTTGCACGTGAGCCATGCGTTTGGTGCAGGGGTTGCCCGAATGGGCCAGAGGATCACGCCGAGCAAAGGGCACAGACCTGGCCCCGAAGCCACTGATGCGCGGGGTCGGCATCCATGCGCGGGTGCCAAAGCATTGAAATCGTGACGCTAACTGGCTCGAACGGCAGTTCAAGTGCGACCAGACCCGCCCGCAGGTTGTTTGTGTGCTGTTCGGGTACTGTCGCCACCAGATCTGACTGCCGCGCCATCGAGAGTGCGGTGGCAAAGCCGCCAACCACCATGACAATGTTGCGCTGCAAGCCCAGCTCGTTCAGTCTGTCGTCAATTGTCCCGGCGTGGCGGACGCCTTTCGGCAGATGCTTGTGGACTTCGACGTGATCGAATGCGGTAAATCGATCTGGCGTCAAGTTACCCTGACAAAGTGGATGCCCTTCGCGCACGGTAGCGATGAACCGATCATTAAACAGTGATCGGGTGCGCAGGTCGGGCGGGGTGTTGCCACCAATAACGCCAGTCTCTAGATCGATCCCGCCATCTTGAAGGCATCGCGCCCCGGTCTCGGTCTTCTGTACGAAGTGAAGCACGACTTTCGGGGCCGTTTGTCGGATCTTCGCATTCAGCTGTGGTCCGAAATTCTCTACAAATCCATCGGCAGTGCTTAGAACAAAAATCCGTTCGAGGGTGTGAACGTCACCGACTTCTTGCGGATTCAGCAATGCCGTCGCATCCTGCACAAGCGGAGCGATCCGGGTCATGATGTCTTCGGCCCTGGGGGTTGGAACGAAGCCCCGGCCCAAGCGCACAAGCAAGGGATCACCCGTTGTCTCCCTAAGGCGACTGAGGGTGCGGCTCATTGCCGACGGGCTTAGCTCAAGCCGTCGGGCAGATTCAGCAACGCTCTGCGTTTCAAGGAGAACCTGTAGCGCGACCAGCAGGCTCAGATCGGGGCTTTTCATAGCGTCTCACATAACTGCGTCTTGCCGTTGAGGGAAGGCGTCTGGTGCATGTAAATCATGATCTTCGTGCGTCTTCCGCACTTTTCTATCTGCCAATAGGCTAGGCAGGCGCCGCAACACCGCTGGCTGCCTGTCAATGAAGCTGAATGATTGGATGAAAAACATGCGTCAACCGACCCTGACCGAAGCCGAGTGGAATCTCCGGTACGACCGCAAAGATTTGATTTGGAAGTCGGAACCAAGTGCTGCCCTTGTCGAACATGCTGCGCATCTAGCGTCCGGGCGGGCGCTTGACATTGCAGCTGGCGAGGGCCGGAATGCGCTTTGGCTTGCGCAGCAAGGCTGGGCGGTGACGGCGGTGGATTTTTCTTCAGTGGCTCTGGAAAAGGCCCGAGGGTTTGCTGGGGACAGGGGGATGGCAGACCGTATGAGTTTCGAAACTGCGGATGTTACCACTTACATGCCAGAAACAGGCGGCTACGACCTTGTTATCATGATGTACCTACATCTTCCCTGGCACGACATGGAATCGGTTGTGACATCTGCAACGCAAGCTGTGAGAACGGGAGGGACGTTTATCCTGCTAGCTCATGATGAAACCAATCCTATGGAAGGTTTTGGCGGCCCGCAGAGACCTGATTTGCTATACGGTCCCGAGAAGATCGCGCAGGCAATCGACGACAGGCTGGATATCCTGAAAGCGAAGCGGCAAAAAAGACAGGTTGGGCAACGCGTGGCGATAGATTGCCTGGTGGTTGCCAGACGGTGAGAAAGACCCAATTGACTGCGGAAGCAGAAATGTAGAAAGAAATCTTCACGCGAACAGTTCAGTAACACTAAACTGAAGTCGGTCCTCCGCAAGATTTCTCCGTTCTGCAGTCCCCAAGGACGCCTCTACATTTCAAAGAACCTGTCGAACAACTGTAAGAAAGGACTTTCCCTTCGGTGATTATTGATCTCCACCCATCACTTCTGGGTGGAAATCAACACCTCTCGCCATGCTTGACCCACCCGCTCAAGGTCCGGGGAATACAGCCAATCTTGGGTACAATGGCCGCGATCGCCTGCGTTTCGTATGAGCCTTGATGCTCAAGCACCATTCTGACCGCGCGGGCGCGGACCTCTGGAGAGCAGCGATTTTCCATTTTGCTTTTTGTTATAACCGTCAGCCTAACTTAAGTTGACGTTGACCTAATGGGATGCTCCTTCTTCCATCATCCGCCCGCGACGATAGCCGCGTTCGAGGTGGGAAGAAGGAGCATCCCATTAGGTCAACGGTCTTCGACAGACCCGGGGCGATTCAAGTTGCTCATTTCGCGCATTCC
Source organism: Martelella sp. NC20 (assembly GCF_013459645.1). Lineage (NCBI taxonomy): Bacteria > Pseudomonadati > Pseudomonadota > Alphaproteobacteria > Hyphomicrobiales > Aurantimonadaceae > Martelella > Martelella soudanensis. The sequence continues at coordinate 144,456 of NZ_CP054863.1, read as the reverse complement.
TGATCGCCTCGGCCATTGCGCCCGTCAGATTTTCCGGCGCATCGGCAGCAATCAGGATCGAACGTCGGAACGTGGGCAGGCCGGGAAAGCCGTCGGCATCCGACAGGATCACGGTACACTCGTCCACGCAGGAGATCGGAACAACACCGATGGCAAATCCTGCCCGGATCACGGCCCTGAGACTTGCGAAACTGCTGCTGCGGAAGGCAACCGAATACTCTCGCCCCACTGCCTCCAGTGATCGTGCCGGCAGATCCCGCCACCAGCAGTTTCGGTCCAGAATCGCCAGGGGCACGGGATTTGCCCCGATAATCCGTGCGTCTTTCCGAGCAGCCCAAACCGCGATTTCAAGGCCAAGCGTGACGCCGTGCCGGTTATTAAGGCCAGAGCAAACGGCAATATCCAATGCCCCGTCGGCGACTGCGAAAGGATACCGTGATGTACAGCCCGAGGTTGCCTGAACTTCGACACCTGGATGCGCCCGCGCAAAGCCTGTCAGCGCCCGTTCCAGCACGAATTCGTCAAAATCGTCCGGAATCCCGACACGAATGGAGCCGCTCAGCGGGTTGGTGAAAAGTGCACTCGCCTGCCTGATGTCGGCCAGGATCGAACTGGCCTTCGGCAGCAGTTTTTCTCCGGCAGCGGTCAGCGCCATCCCTTTGGACGTTCGAGTGAACAAGGTGACCCCAAGCCCGGTCTCAAGCTTGCGCAGCTGCACGCTGATGGCCGACTGCGTGCGGTTGAGCCGGCCGGCGGCCACTGTCAGGTTTCCGCACTTGGCGATTGTCAGAAATGTCCTCAGCAGATCGCTGTCTATGGGTAGGCGTTCGAAATCATTCATGGGGTTAATCGTATCTCTTCATTTTCAATCATGCAATCGGACCCATAAGCTGATGCCAGATTGGCGAAAGGAGCGGGGAATGGACCCAATACAGATCGTGTTAATGCTTGGCGCCGGGCTTTTTGGCGGGGCCTGGAACGCGGTTGCAGGCGGTGCGACGCTGTTCACATTTCCGGCGCTGATGGCGGCCGGACTGCCGCCGGTTGTGGCAAACGCGACCAACTACCTTGCACTGCTGCCATCGAATGCGGCCGCGCTGCCGGCCTACCGGGACGAATTGCGCAGTGTCGGCGCCGGGCTCGTGCCCCTGCTGGTCGTCTCCGGCCTAGGTGCAATCACTGGCTCGCTGCTACTTCTGGTCTCCGACCCGGACTTCTTCGTGACCCTGATCCCGTTCCTGATCATGCTCGCGACGGCTCTTTTCGCCTTTGGCGAGACCTTGCGGAAGCGGCTGCTGTCGATCTCCGGCGATGCCCGGGGACGCGGTATGATCTATGCCGCGCTGTTCACAGTGTCGGTCTATGGCGGCTACTTCGGGGCCGGGCTTGGCATCATTCTTCTGGCCATCGCTCAGATCATGGGCTTCACCGACTTTCATGTCGCCAACAGCATCAAGAACCTGCTTGCAACCAGCTTCACGATCCTGAGCATTCTTGTCTTCGGGATCGGCGGTCTGGTCGCATGGCCGGAAGCGTTAACAATGATGCTGGGCAGTACAGTCGGCGGATACTTTGGCGGCCGTTTTGCAAAAAGGGTGAACCAGAAGGTTCTGCGCGGCTGCGTCATAGGCTTCGGTGTTTTGCTGTCGGTGGTCTATTTCGCAAGAACTTTTGGTTGAACGAAGGAGGGGCCTAATTTATCGACCGCCCGGTACAGATACGTCCACTTGCCGCGCAACTTGATGTAGGTTTCGTCAACGCGCCAGCTATCCGACATCGGCCGCCGCCACTGCCAACGCATCCACCGCTCCATTTCGGGGGCGTAGCATTGTACCCAGCGGTAAATGGTCGAATGATCGACACGCACACCGCGCTCCGCCATCATGGTTTCCAGATCACGATAGCTGAGGCCATACCGGCAGTACCAGCGAACAGCCCAAAGCACGACTTCACCAGAAAAATGCCTCCCTTTGAAATCGTTCATAGCTTGATCCTAGCACTGAAAACCAACCCAAACATGCCAACCCACATATGAATATGCAACAGAGCCGGATCGGCTTTGTATAACTGCGGAGTTTGTCGGTGATCACGACAAGCAGATCGTCATACGCGGCAACCAAGCGAGCGAAGAAACACTTTACGGCTTTGGCGTTGCGGCGGGGCTGAATGAGAACATCAAAAACGTCGCCGTTGGCATCGATGGCCCGCCACTGCCAGTGTTGTACGCCGTTGATCGTTCCATGGGCCTTCCCCATGTCTTCCTCCATCGTAAACGGACGGCATCCGCCGCCCTGCGATCAGCATACAGACTGATCCGGCAGGGCCGGACCGCTAAAAACGACATGCGGTCTCACGGACGATGACCTCATCCATATGCCACTTGTCGACCGGCTGGGTTCGATCGCGCCGGATGCAAGCCGCGAACTGGGGCCGAACCGGTTCACCCAGAGACGAATGGCCCCGCGGCTGACGACGACACCACGGAAAACATCGACTTCAGTACCTGGAACAGCATATCGCCGATCCTACCGGCATCAGCCGGAAGTCGTTCAGTCAGCTGGCCGGGCAACAACTTGACGTTCCCCCGCCGTGGCCAGAAAGCTCGTCACCATCGCAAACGCGCTATGCAAAAGCCGTCGGAAATGGGCCGCGCCGGCCACCTGACAGATACAGTTGCTAGACAAACCAGATGTTCACGTCTGAACCAGCCGACAGCCAAATGGAAGCGTATTGATCTAGTCTTCCTAGTGTTGTAACCAAAGTGTCAGGCACTGCCCTATTTCGCGATACATGTACCGGCCCACCGGCATCGACCGGCCCGATCACATCGCTGTAAATTCTGAAAGGGTATTGCCATGATCACAGAAAACTCCGCACGTATTCGACTGGGCCGCATTGCTCCCACTCTGGGAGTTAACGACATCGAGACCTCCTATCGCCTCTATAACGCGTTGTTTGGCTTTGAAAAAATCTTCGCGAATGGCGACCCGGTCGGGTTCATGATTCTCAAAAAAGACGATGCGGAACTGCATTTGACACTTCAGAAGGGTCACGTAGCTGCGCACTTTAATGTTGCCCACCTTCTCGTGTCCGATGCCGACGCCGCTTACAAGCTTTGTCAAAAACACGATCTAAGGATCATCAAACGAATTCAGGACAAGGATTACGGGCTCAGGGCATTCGTTTTCGCCGATCGCGATGGAAACCGGATTGATGTTGGTGAAGCCAATGGACGTCGTGACGCGGAAACATAGCAACTTCTGTCGTTGCCGCCCATTGTCCAAGGGCCTCTGACTTCTGGGCTTGGTCATCGAGTACGGTCTGCTGTCAGGCCTGTAATTGCTGCATTTCACAGAAGCCACTGGCCGGGATGGTGATCAGCGAAGCGGGTCCACATCTGTGTGTAGAGCTCGAGTGCTTGCAATTGCTATCTGGTTTTTCCCGATCCGGATCGTTTCGATCTTTTGCCTGCCCATGGGGTCGTCGGCTTGTCACACCTCCTTCCCCGGTGCCGCGCTTGCAGTCGGCTGCGCTTTAGGACGCAGCTGCAGTCGATACCTAGAGCACTTTCTATGAACGCAGAGTCGATTTTGGGATTGAACGAAGCCGCTAACGCGGCATTTGGTGTGGCAGTTGGGAGAAGGTGCCCTGTCTGCGAGGATTGCGGTTGTTGAAGGGTAGGTCGAGCTGGCGCAGCAGCGTGACCGAAACGGCGGCCGTTCCAGACACCCGTCGGTATCGCTGATCAACCGCAATCGTGTTGAGCAGAGACACGGCAAGGGTGAGGCAATCGGGATCCTCGGAAGTGAGAACGATTGTGTGATTCTCGGTGACGAAACCGCCCCAGCGGGCCACGACGTCGGGATCGACCATCGCCGCGATGAGCCGTCGCGGCTGCTTGTCGTTCGTGGTGCGCTGCATGACAGCCGCTGATGAGCGGATCACAGCTGGGCTGTCTTCGGCGAACGTTACGAAATCGATCTTCGTGCCCTTCTTGCCGGACGGACGGCAGAATTCTCCCGACCGCACGTTCTTAGCCCAGATCAACGGATAACCCTGCCGGAGACCTAGCTTTGGCACGAGCCGGGTGCGCTCGCGGTTCCAGACAAAATATCCTGCCCTTGCAGTAACGCCGTAGTCTGCAAGAGTCGCACCGCCAACCGTCTCAGGATCGATTGCCGGAAGAGGCCAGGCGTTCCCCGGTTTTGGCGGCAATACCTGCTCGACGATCGGCGCCGGGGGGCGCGCCACGCCGATGATCGGAAAGCGCACCTTGGCATCCGAACGATGCGGCTTTCCCTTGCGGACGACCAGCACACTAATGTCCTGGGCAACGTCCAGGAAAACCCCATCCCGACCGGCGATTGAACCGATCGTGAGGACTTCGCCGCGCGACCGGATAAAGCTTCGCATGCGATCGTATAGTGGACCGGCCCGGAAGCTCGAGGGAATGACGAGCGCAACGACACCGCCAGGCTTCGCATGCCGAATGCAAAGTTCGGCGAAGAGGGCATACTTGTTGATGTGTCCGCTGTGGGCTACATGCCGCCAGGCTCTTCCGCGCACGTCCTCGATCGACATTCGCCCATAAGGCGGATTGGCGATCACGAGGCCGTAAGCTGCCGGGATCTCCGCCTTGAGCGCATCTCCAACGACGATGATGTCACGGGGTAGGGGCGCCCCGAGCCGATTCGCTATCAGCCTGCGAGACAGCGTAGCTAGGCCCGCGTCGATCTCAATGCCGTTCAGACGATAGGCGACGTCCTTGGCGACGAGACCCGCAGATGCCATTCGGCCTGCTATCGTAGAAAGGAAAGCGGCCCCGCCGGCGGCTGGGTCAAGTACGTCGTCGTTTGACAGATTGAAACCGGCTTCAATGGCGAGGTCTACAACGGCATCTGCAACTGCCGGCGGCGTGAAGTACGTTGCCTGCGACCGTCGCACCTTGCTCGGCAGCATGAGGGTGTAGAGGCTTCCTATCCAGTAGTGTCGCTCCTCGACCGGCAACGCGTGCAGCGCGCGACGGAGGCCCTCGATCCGACTGTCCGCCCCGAGCTCATCGAGCAAGTCGAGGCACGCGTCGGCCCGGGCCAGTGGCAAGGTGGCGGAAATGGCCAGTTCTTTCGCGGTGACGCGAGCACGCGCGAGCAACGTTGTCTTGCTCTCCCTTGTCTCCACGTTGCCCCATTCTACTCGCCGGATGAAGCCAGCCAACCCGCTCAGAATTCTCTTGTTTTGCACCATAAGACTATGTCCGCTAACGAACGTCTAGACCGGAAGTGCTCTTTCGTTGTCTCTGGTACTCCTCAGTCTTATGAAAGATATATCTGTAGGCCATGCAATCAAAGCCAGTTGTGAAAACGATAAAAAGAAGAAAAAGACTCTCTTGTTGCCGAGCCAATTCCTCTTGAATTTATGTCGCACAGGCCGTCCACGTTGAAAAGACGGACACCCGAGAGCGGAGCTAACTGTGAAATAGGGTTCATCGCATCGATGACGTTGGTTGAAGTGACACTCGACCCATGACACTCCTGAACGGTCACGGCATTTTTCGGTGGGCGTTTCCAATCCTTCGTGTTGTCTCGTCATCAACCCCTGCGTCCAGCGCATATTGCGGCCAGTTCGCAACAACCTCGCTGAAATTGGAAATGAGTGTCTTTGCTTTGGCTGGCTTGATCGATGCGGTTTCCGCGAAGGCCAGCAGGTCGTCCATAGCGAAGCCGTCGCGTTTGCCGTTCAGGCTCATTTGATGTTGACCGGTCCAGTCGCCGCTCGGATTGTAGGAGTAGTTCACGTCGAATGCAGGCTGGCCGCATTGAGCTTCGGGTCGTCTGCATTGATGGCCAAGATATGTGCGTGGACATACTCTTCGTCACGGTGCAGGACCGCGCTCCACTCGATGCCAGACGGCATACGGTTTTCGAAGTCCCTGAGCAATAATGCAAGCCATTGGTTAATTACATGCCGATTTTGCGCGTAGTTTTCCTGGAGCACCGAGCACTTCATGGGGTGAGAGTGAATTTCCGTATAGAGAGTTTGAGCGTCCTTCCTCAGGCGGCGCTCATATGTTCTCCCTGACTTGGACGCAACCTCTTCGCGGATTGACAGTAGTAGTTCGCTCCGTCTCCGATCGAGCTCCTCCACTGTGTGTGTGCCACCCACGAAATGTGCTGGAAGCGGTTTGTCGACGTGCCGCGAGTATTCCGGCAGACGCATCGCCTCGCCGAACACCTGCTGTGCACTGTTTACGTGGTTTTCGTTCTGCCCCACGCTTCGAACGCTGTCACCGTATGTCTGTATATGTATAAACTGGTAGCTCATGCCGCACTGACAAGACCGAGCTTGCGAACATTATAGCCGCGTCCAACCTTATCGCTGATCGTGTGGTCGCGCTCAAATTGCTCAAAGAGATCGTGTTCGATCCAGCGTCTCGTCCCACTGCAAAGGAGCGCGGGGAACTGGACGTGGTGACCTGCACCCTGTGCGTCCCTCGTTCAATTTGAGTGTCTGCGGGTTAGCACGTTGCGCCCCTTTATTGGACCGGCGGATTTACTCCGCCCGCGGCCGAATTATTCCGCCGCTTCCGTGGCCGACTTTTGCACCGCCGATCTCACTCTCGAGCGCATCGTAAACGGCTGGCTAATCGACGCGGTCATGCCGTGAAATTACCACGCCTAAATGGCCTCAGCTTGTCGCTTACTGAACAGATGGAATTACCTCGTCATAGGTGGATCGCTCTGCCTCCCGGATAGGTTAAAGAACTGGACAGTCGGCTTTTCGTCACCGCCGGTTTGTGAGCCCGAAAATCGCAGCGAAGAACATCGGTACAAAGAAGATACCGAGCAATGTCGCTGCGATCATGCCACCGACCACCCCGATCCCGATCGCATTCTGCGCCGCTGAGCCAGCGCCGGTGGCGAAGGCCAGAGGGAGGACGCCCAGAATGAAGGCGAGGGAGGTCATGACGATCGGACGCAGTCGCATGCGCGATGCCTCCGTCACGGCTTCCAGCACGCTTTTGCCCTGCCGCGTGAGATCACGCGCGAACTCGACAATCAGGATCGCGTTCTTGGCGGTGAGACCCATGGTCATCAGCAGGCCGACCTTGAAGTAGACGTCGTTCTCCTGCCCGAAACCGCTGGCGAAGAGGAGGGCCCCGAAGATGCCTACAGGCACGGCGAGGATGACAGCGAAAGGTATCGACCAACTTTCATAAAGCGCGGCCAGGCACAGGAAGACGACCACCAGCGAGATGGCATAAAGCAGTGTTTCCTGTGAGCCCGCCAGGCGTTCCTGGTAGGAAAGCCCGGACCATGATGCGGTATAGCCGCCGTCAAGCCCGGTGACGAGCCGTTCGGCTTCCGCCATTGCGTCGCCGGAGCTCTTGCCGGTGACGGCCGATCCGTCGATCGCGATCGCCGCCGTGCCGTTGAAGCGGGCGAGCGAGGGTGAGCCCTGAACCCATTCGGTCGTGGCAAAGGCCGAGAAGGGCACCATCTCGCCATCACCGTTTTTTGCCCACCATAGATCGATATCTTCCGGCTGCATGCGATAGGGCGCATCGGCCTGAACGTAGACCGGCTTGATCTCACCTTCATAGAGAAAGTCGTTGACGTTGGATCCGGCAAAGACGGTGGTGACCAGACTGTCGATATCGGACAGGTCGACGCCGAGCGCCGTTGCCTTGTCTTCATCGATGTCGATTTTCAGCTGAGCCTCAAGCGTTCGCGTATTGCCGCGAATATTGCCCACCACAGTGTTACCCTTTGCACTGTCGGCAAGCTGATTGCCGGCGGCTCGCAAGGCATCGCGCCCCTTGTTGGCGGTGTCTTCGAGATACATGGAAAAACCGTTGGTTTGCCCCAGTCCCTGAATCGCCGGCGGCGCAAGCACGAAGACATTGGCATCGCGGATCTTGCCGAATTCGGCGGATGCCCGCTCGGCCACGGCCGTTGCCGAGAGCGAATTGTCCGTCCGCTGGTCGAAGTCCTTGAGCCGGACGAAGGCCATGGCGTGGTTCTCGCCCGAGCTGCCGAAACCGAAACCGAGCGTCATGAACACGCTTTCCACCGCGTCACTTTCCTCGTTGAGGAAGTAGTCTTCGACCATGTCTATCACGGCTTGCGTGCGTGCGGCGTTCGCGCCATCCGGCAGCGTGATCTGCGTCATCAGCACGCCCTGGTCCTCCTCCGGGAAGAAGGAAGTCGGCAGGTCCTTGTAGAGGCCCCAGGCTGAGACAAGCAGAACGGCAAAGATGACGAGCATGCGCAGCGGGCGCATCACGACCCAGCTCACCGCGCCGGCATAGCGGCCGGTCAGACGGGTGAACCCGCGGTCGAACCAGCCGAACCAGCGTGCCATCAGCCCTTCATGTGTCGGCTTGAGCAGGAGGACGCACAAGGCCGGTGTCAGGATGATCGCGACGAGCACCGAAAGCAACATGGCGCTTGCTATCGTGACGGAGAACTGGCGGTAGATGACACCGACCGAACCGGAAAAGAACGCCATGGGAATGAAGACGGCGGTGAGGACGAGGGCGATGCCGATAAGCGCACCGGTGATTTCGCCCATGGATTTTTCGGTTGCCTCGCGCACCGGCAGTTTCTCGTCGCGCATGATGCGCTCGACATTCTCGACCACGACGATCGCGTCATCGACCAGAAGGCCAATCGCCAGAACCATCGCGAACATGGTCAGCATGTTGATGGAATAGCCCAGCATGGCAAGCACGCCGAAGGTGCCCATCAGCACCACGGGAACGGCGATCATCGGGATCAGCGTCGCCCGGAAGTTCTGCAGGAACAGGAGCAACACCAGAAAGACGAGGATGATCGCCTCGATCAGCGTATGGACGACCTTCTCGATGGAAAGTTCGACAAAAGGCGTCGTTTCATAGGAATAGGCGATCTCGACGCCGTCCGGCAGCGATCCGGCGAGGCTGTCGAGTTCCTGGTGGACGAGGTTGGCGGTCGTGATCGCATTCGCGCCGGAGGCGAGCTGAACACCAAAGCCGGCGGCCGGCATGCCGTTATAGGTCGAGCTCTGGCCGTAACTTTCCAGCCCAACCTCGACGCGGGCCACATCGCCAAGTCGCACGACCGATCCGTCCTGCTCGGTCTTCAGGATGATCCGCTGGAACTGATCCGCCGAGGTCATCTGGGTGCGGACGATCAGGCTGGCCTTGAGCTGCTGGCCTGCGGTCACCGGCGTCGAGCCGATGGAACCCGCGGCGACCTGCACGTTCTGCGCACTGATGGCGGCATTCACGTCGCTCGGCACAAGCTGGTACTTCTGCATCGCCTTCGGATCGAGCCATATGCGCATGGCGTAACCTGCGCCGAAGGACTGGACCGAGCCGACGCCGTCAATGCGCTCGATGCGGTCCTCAATCTGGCTCGACATGATGTCGGAAAGCTGATCGGACGTGTATGAGCCGTCGCGCGAGATTATATTGCCGACCATCAGTATGCCCGAGGGCGAGCGGTGAACGGAAACGCCGGCATCCTGAACGCTGTCCGGCAACTGGTTTTCAACCTGCGCCAGCTTGTTCTGGACCTGCACCTGGGCGATGTCGGGATCGACCTCGTTGGAAAAGGTCAGCGAGATCGAGGCGGAGCCGGTGCTCGATGTCGATTCCATGTAGAGCAAATCGTCGAGGCCGGTCATTGCGCTTTCGATCTTCTTGGTGACCGAGTTTTCCACCGCCTCTGCGGTCGCGCCGGAATAGGTGGCGCTGATCCGCACGGTGACGGGGGCGATGTCCGGATATTGCGAAATGGACAGAGAGTAGATCGCGATGATGCCCGCGAGAAGCGTACTTATGGCCAGCACGATGGCGAATACGGGACGTGCTATGAAGAAGCTGGCAAGGGCGTTGCGACGGGTGGAAGGGGTCACGGGGTTTCCTCCCCGGCGTCATTGGCGATGCTCTGTTCGACGACCCCGTCCGCATCGATCGTCACGGCAACGCCGGAAACCTCGGCGCCATCGGAGAATTTCTGGAAGCCGTCGACGATCAGCCGGTCACCCTCGGAAACGCCGTCGACGACGATCCAATCGTTGTTCAGCGACCCGCTGGTGGTCACAGTTTTACGCTCTGCCTTGCCGTCGCCGGAGATGACATAAACCGTGGCCTTGCCGCTGTCGTCGCGGGAGACCGCTCGTTGCGGCACAAGAAAGGCATTGGGGATAATGCCGAGTTCGACTGTGGCGGTAACGAACATGCCCGGAATGAGGACGCCGTCGGGATTGGCGAAACTGACCCTGAGGGTAAAGGTGCCGGTCGTTTGCGATACCACCATGTCGGCGAAGGATATTTCGCCGCTGCTGCTATAGGTATTGCCGTCCTCAAGTGTCAGCGTGATCGGCGGCGGGCCGTCTGTGCGGTGTTCGAGTTCGCCAGACTGGACCTTGTCGCGAATGCGCAGGAAGTTCGTGCTGCTGTCGGCAAGATCGACATAGACGCGGTCAACCTTGCGGATTGTCGTCAGCGCATCTGTCTGTTCTGCGGTAACGAGCGCGCCAACCGTGACTTCCGAAACGCCGATCACGCCGCCGATCGGGGCCTGAACGGTGGTATTGTCGAGATCAATTTTCGCTGTTTCGAGATCCGCCTCGGCCGCGGCCTCATCGGCCTTGGCTTGCAACAGTGCGGCTTCGGCGTCGTCAACAGTCTGGGTGCTGACGGCTTCCGTTTTTGCAAGACGCTCATTGCGATCATAAGTCGATTGCGCGCTGTTGGTCGTGGCCTGCGCCTTTTTAAGTGCGGCTTCAGCTGATGCATAGGCGGCCTGGAACTTCCTGTCGTCGATCTTGTAGAGCGCGTCGCCTTGCTCGACATTCCTGCCCTCGGCAAAAAGGACGTCGCGAACGAGCCCGTCGACCTGGGGACGGACCTCCGCTATCGCCGAGGCAATGACCCGGCCGTGAAGATCGACCGTCAACGGCACGGACTGTGCCTCCAGCGTCACATAGCCGACCTCCGTCGGAGTGGCCTGAGCGGGTTTGGCCTGCCTGTCTTCATCGGAACTGCAGGCGCTCAGCCCGCAAACAAAGGCGAGAATTGTGAAGCCGATCGGCTTTCTCATCTGCATGAGGTCTCCATCGTATTGGCAGGGCTTTCCGGCGGATAATTCGGGGAATCGGGTTCCGGCGGCGATAATTATGGTAATGATAGGTACCAAAAAGAACGACGAAGACAAATTTCCTTTTTGTAATGATTGACGCTGCGTTGTTGCAGGTTCTTTCGGAAGAGGCGTGTCACGCGACGGCAGCAAGCCCTGCAAGCAGAATATCGAGGCGCGCCAGAACTTCCTCGCCCTGTGCCGCGCGGTCGATGTGCCCCTGATGCCGGCGTCGGGGTTGCAGCACCCCAAAGACAATATCCATCATCATTCCGGCCAGCCGGCGGGTGTCGGCGCGGCGGATTCGTCCGGCTGCCATTTCGCTTTCAAGCCACGCCATGACCAGTTCCCGCGAACGCAGAATGCCGCTGTCGTAGAGCAGTGCGTTGAGTTCGGGAAAGATCAGGCTTTCGCGATTGATCAGGGTCATGAGAGCATCGCGCTCCGCCGCTGAGCGGTCATCGAGGTCAAGACGGAAAACGCGGCGTAACGTCTCTCTCAACGGCAATCCTTCTTCCGCGGGGCGGGGCAGGTCGATGATCAGGTGGCGGCGGAAGGCGATGCTGTCGGCAAAAAGTTCTCTCTTGTCCGCGAACAGCTTGTAAAGGTCGCGCTTCGACATGCCTGCCTGACGGGCAATGTCCGCCATGGTCACATGGGCAAAGCCCTTGTCTATGAAGGCTGTCATCGCGGCCTCGAGAATGTGGGCGCGGCGCTCTTCGTCAGGAACGGATTTCGGGCGACCGCGCCGGGGCATCTTGCGATTGGCGTCATCTGCTGTTGACATGGCGGTAGTTTTTCCTATTTATGGAACCAATATAGTTTCAAAAATGAATTGGCAAGCGATAGGCCTGTCAGTCCACAATATAGGAGCCGCTATGCCGTCCCGTCGGAGTTTTCTCATTGGCCTTGGCGCATGTGGCGTATTCGCCAACCTCACGCTTCCCGCTTTCGCCGCGGGCGCCGTCCCGGGGCGCGCGACGGCGGTGACGCAGGTCTTCGGAGATGGATTGCGTTTTGTCGCCATCGCAGTACACCTTTCCGATGAAATCAGTGCGGAAGCGCTTTCTGCTGCCGATTTTTCCGTCGAAGGTCGGACCGTCACAGCGGTTTATCCGGCCACGGCGCCCGACCCGGATGCGCGCGCTGCCAGCGGCGAATATGTGATCGTCGCTCTGTCGCCCGAGGATGCCGCAGCAAGCCTCAAGGTCGAGGAGCCGGTCGCTGCCAAGCCCGACATGTCGGAGGGAAAGCCGCATTGGGCCGCAGGCGATCCTAATGTCAGCGGCGTCACCTGGGCGGAACCAAGCGCCACCGTTGTGACGCCCGCGGGCAATATCGACACGACGGCGGTCAGCAACCTCGTCGTCGACCGCTTCGAGCAACGCGTATGGAACGACCCCGAAACCGGCGACACCCTGCCTTACAACCTGTTTATTCCCAGCGACTATGATCCTGCCAAGTCTTACCCACTCGTCAATTTCATGCACGACGCCGGGGCGACCAGCGAGGACCCGTTGATGACGCTCAAACAGGGACTGGGAGCGATCTCCTGGGCTTCTCCCGGCGATCAGTCCGCCCGGCCAGCCTTTGTCCTGGCACCGCAGTTCGCTGAAATCGTTGCGGATGACGATAACAACACATCCTCGATGCTGGATACGACGATCAATCTGATCAAGGCGTTGACGGAAGAATATTCGATTGATCCGGATCGGCTCTATACGACCGGACAGTCCGGCGGCGGAATGCTATCTATGGCGATGAACATCAAATATCCCGATTTCTTCGCCGCCAGCTTTCTCGTGGCCTGCCAATGGGGGCCGGAACTGGTGGCGCCGATGGCGGGCAACCGGCTGTTCATCGTCACCTCGCAGGACGACTCTGGCGCCTTTCCCGGCCAGAACGCCGATACGGAGGCACTCGAAGCTGCCGGCGCGACGGTCGCACGGGCCATCTGGGACGGGACGTGGAACGAGGACCAGTATCAGTTCGCCTTCGACGATCTTGTCGCCGAGGGCGCGCGGATCAACTATGTGAGTTTTGCGGCGGGGACGGTGATCCCCGAAGGCGCAAGCACCGAAGGTGCCGCCGGTCATCGCAATACGTGGCGTCTGGCCTATTCTATCGAACCGATCCGCCGCTGGCTGCTGCGCACCGACCTGTGAGCATCTGCAATTTTGTGGGCTGAAACGAAGGAGTTGCCATGTTGCGCATTTTTCTGCTGACCTCAATGCTCGTCGCGACTTGCGGTGCGGCCGCCGAAGCGGCGGGTCATGCGCCTGATGGAAACGCGGTCAGGCACGCCGCTGCTACGCTTTCCCTCACCGATCTCGATGTTCATCCCGACGACAAGGGGTCCGATGCGGTCGGAACCCTGCCGGGTGGCGCGCGGGTCGAACTCGATGTTCACCGGGACGGCAGCATTGACAAGGTCGAGGCCGTGGGCCACCGGACGGCGCCGCTGTCGGAACTGATGCCGGTGCTGCCGGCAGGTCTTTCCGCGCCCAAGCTGACCCCGAAGAGCCGCATTTTCAAGATCGAACTCGACGACGATCATATCGAGGTCGAAGGGCGGGACGACAACGGCCAGAAATTCAAGGCGGAATTCACTGCGTCGGGACACCTGCTCGAATGGAAGCGCGACTGATCGCGTCAATCGCCAATGCCAATAACAAATGCCCCGCCCGCCGAGCCCCCCTTGACCATCGATCTTCAGCGCCCCGAGAAGGGCATTCCCCTCCACCTGCGTCGTCTCTTTGCCGGCCTGATCCTGGCAATGATCCTTGCAGCACTCGACCAGAGCATCGTCAACACGGCACTGCCGCGCATGGCGAGCGACCTCGGCGGACTTTCGCATCTGAGCTGGGTGGTTACCGCCTTCATGCTGACCTCCACCTCCGCCACGCCGATTTTCGGCAAGCTTTCCGACATGTTCGGGCGGCGCGCTTTCCTGATCGGGGCGATCGTGTTGTTCGTCGCAATGTCGATGCTGTGCGGCCTGGCCCGGACGATGCCCCAGCTCATCGTCTTCAGACTGGTGCAGGGCATCGGCGCCGGTGGAATCATGACCTTGACCCAGACCGTCATCAGCGATGTAGTCACGCCGCGCGAGCGGGTGCGTTATCAGGGGTTTTTCTCGGGAGCTTTCGCCTTCTCCAGCCTTGCGGGCCCGCTCATGGGCGGCGGCCTGACGACAGCATTGTCATGGCGCTGGGTCTTCTATATCAACCTGCCCGTGGGCCTTCTGGCATTGGCGATGCTGTGGCGAGCTTTGCCGGCGCCGCCGCCGCGCAAAGAGCATCGGATCGATTTTGCCGGTTCCGTCCTGCTCGTCACGGGAGCGACGGCGGTGCTTTTGCTGTTCAGCCTCGGCGGATCGCTCTTTTCCTGGTATTCCGGTGCTTCCGTCGGCTTGGCGCTGCTGGCAATTCTCGCTCTCGGTGGCTTCTTCTGGGTCGAGACCCGTGCCCGCGAACCGGTTATCACATTGTCGCTATTCAGGATCGGCCCGTTCGCCACCGGCGTCCTGACCATGTCCTGCATGGGCTTCGCGATGATGAGCGCGATGGTTTTCGTGCCGCTTTACTTTCAACTGGTGCTTGGTTTGAACCCGGCCCAGGCCGGCGCGATGATGTTGCCGCAGATCGTGGCCATGGTGCTGACGTCGATCTTCGGCGGAAAGCTCTCCGCCGATCTCGGCCGGCCGAAGCTTTTCATGGTCACGGGCATCGCGCTCGAGGCCGGCGGCCTTGGCACTCTGGCCCTGTTGGCCGCGATCCAGGCCGGCGTTCCCGCCTTCTGGGGTGCTTTGGCAATGCTGGGACTCGGGATGGGAATCGCGATGCCGAACGCTACCGCGATTGTGCAGAACGCGGTCCCGAAGGAAAGCGTCGGCACGGCGACGGCCTCAATGTCCTTTCTGCGCTCTCTCGGCGGCGCGCTGGGCGTGGCGGTTTCCGGCGGGGTCATGGCAAGCGGTTTGAACTCCGGGCTTGCGCACCTTCTTGGTACGGCCGATGTGCAGACGATCATCAACGGTGGCATGGAGGCCGTGTCCGACCTGCCTGCCGCACTTCGCCCCGCCATCGAGGCTGCGTTTCGTCATGCCATTGCCGGATCTTTCGAAATCGGCGGCAGCGTGATGACACTCGCTTTGATCGTGGCATTGACGCTTCGCGGAACGGAATTTGAACGCTCGGCCTGACAAACAGGGTCGAAGCCCGGCGCTGCCGATGCCGCGGAACTCCGGCGGCAGAAACCCCGGCCGCCTGCGAGCTGACCGGGTTTCTGCATGCCTGGAACCGAACTTCGGTTCCGGGCGCCTGTTTCTGTTAGCGGACCAGCCCCAGAATTCCGAGGCTGATTTCCGGCAGATAGGTGATGAGCGCGAGGCATGCGAGGATCACCAGGACGAGCGGGATCAGATACGGGATCATGCGGTCCAGCGATCCCGCTATATGACACTGGAAACAATCGCCACAATGAGCGGTAATCGGATCATCAGCCTGTCAGCCGCTAGCTGACACTATCCGGCCCGCCGGGATGAGCCGTGGCCGTCTAAGCTACAACACATAGCGTAATCGCTCAGGGCCTAGCCTTCCAGGCGGCGGCTCTCCACGCTGTCCGTTGTCCAGCGTGGCCAGTGTGCCGAAGCTATAAGGAGAACCACCATGAAATATTACGCCGGACTGGATGTCAGTCAGCAAGCGACTTCTATCTGTTTCGTCGATGATGAGCGCAAGATCGTTCTGAAAGGAAAGTAGCGTCGTGCCCCGACAAATAAGAACCTCCCGGTTCACGGCTCAACGAGTATGGATCAGCCGAGGAAGCATGTCCGCCATGCGGCCAGTATTGTCTGCCTCGGTTTCCTTCTCATCGTGGCACTATGCGTGATCGCGCCGACACCGGACGCGCGTAACGGACCACGAAGCGCGTATATTACAAGAATTTAATCTCGATATATCTTTAGTTTCGATATATCGAGACATACATTGTAATTCATGGAAAACAAATCCAAAGACGGATCGGGCCGCCAGACTCCTGAACCCGACCAAATGCCCGGGCATGACCGCCATCATCGCGGCGCACACCATCGCCGTCGCGGACGGCGGGCAGGTCGACTTTTCGACTATGGCGAACTGCGTACCCTCATCCTTGCAATGATCGCCCGAAAGCCCAGCCACGGCTACGAACTCATCAAGGTCATCGAGGAGCGCATGGGCGGACACTACAGTCCGAGCCCAGGCGTGATCTATCCGACACTCTCCTGGCTCGAGGACATGGGATACGCAGTCGTGCAAATTGAAGAGACCGCACGCAAGCGCTACAGGATTACAGCCGAGGGAGAGGCTTTCCTGACAGCTAACCGAGCGGCGGTTGACGAGCTCCTGACCCGCGAAGGCGAACCGGATAGTGTCCCCGAACCGCTCATCCGCGCCATCGAAAATCTTAAGCTCGCCCTACGACTACGGCTGCGGCGTGGACCGATCGAGGAGGCATCGGCCAGGGCAATCGCCGCCGCGCTCGACGAGGCGGCCCTGATGATCGAACGCTGTTGAACCGGCGCGGCCATTTGCGGCCGCGCCGTGCCATTTGAAGAAGCAGGAGACACCATGGACGACAAGATCTCAGCCGTACTTGACGCCTATCACGAAAAGATCCGCGAGGAGCGGGAGAATCATCGCAAATCGCCGTCCGGCGGCGACGATGGCGGCCAGAATCGCTTTATGGCGGTCGGCCCGGATACCGGCCAGTTGGTCAACATTCTGGCGCGCAACCTGAATTCGCCGAGCATCCTTGAGATCGGAACCTCCTTCGGCTATTCCGGCATCTGGCTCGCCGAGGCCGCGCGAGCGAGCGGCGGCCGCGTCATCACAATGGAACGCTACGAGCATAAATCCGCCTATGCGAAGGAAATGACCCAAAAGGCGGGTCTTGCCGACCACATCGACTTTTGGGTCGGCGACGCGGTGGAGATGATCCCTGCCCTTCCCGACAAAGTCGATTTCGTGTTGCTCGATCTGTGGAAGGACCTCTACGTTCCGTGCCTTGAGGCCTTCTATCCGAAGCTTAACCCCGGCGCGATCATCGTTGCCGACAACATGCTCGGCCGCGCGGCACCCGGCGCAATCGCCTATGGCAAGGCGGTTCGCGCCATGCCCGGCATA
The DNA here is from genome assembly GCF_013459645.1 of Martelella sp. NC20. Lineage (NCBI taxonomy): Bacteria > Pseudomonadati > Pseudomonadota > Alphaproteobacteria > Hyphomicrobiales > Aurantimonadaceae > Martelella > Martelella soudanensis. The sequence goes on along the minus strand of NZ_CP054863.1, from coordinate 127,166 downwards.
ACCAGCGTCGTGCTCCCCGTCGGCTCCGGCATCGAAGTCAGCCGTTACGAGCCGAGATGAACCAGAGCACGGGACGACGCTTACGAACGTCAAATCACATGTCAACGCCACGATCTCAAGCGAAGGCGGTTGACGGTAAGGAGACGCTCTCGCTGGCCATCCGCTTCGCCGTGCATCATGCCGGTCCGGCGACGTGATGGGCGCTTGTGAAAAGGCCCGACAATGAGTTGGAGATCGGTGGCCGAGGCGAGATCGCCTTGAATGAGATCGTCTCGCTCCCAAAACGACACGACGCCTCTCGACGATGAGGCAGCCGCCGTGCTCGCAGAGGAACACATGGTCGCTTGGTTGTGAATCGGCGTAGGGTCCCGATGCCGATCGGCATCATATCCCGTTGATATTATTACCGTGAATGGGGCCATTTGACTTTGCCGATTCACAATCTACTACTTATGCTTTAATAAGAGATCAACCCTCTCCCAATGGGCGAGCAAAAAAATCGCTTTCCGCATGGTTTTCAGTGAGTTAAGCGAGGGCTAATTGTGAATCGGCGTAGGGTCCCGATGCCGATCGGCATCGTATCCCTTTGATATTATTACCGTGAACGGGGTCATTTGACTTTGCCGATTCACAACTGAGGCTTGCGGGCTGATCGTCCACAGCGGATGAACAGCCCATTGCCCTTCAGGGGCAACAAACCGGATAGCGTGTTCAAAGAGGGCGGAGCCTAAAGCTCGGCCGGGTCCTGCGGCTGGTTGACCGATTCCACCGTCAAGCAGCAGACCCGGCCGTCTCGTGTCGTCCAGTCGATTGAATGCCCGGCTTTCAGGCCGATCAACGCTGCGCCGATGGGAGTCAGAACAGAAATTTTGCCTTCAGCGATATCGGCTTTTCCGGGATAAACCAGCGTTACCTGTCGGTCTTCGCCGAGATCGGTCGTGAAATGAACAGACGAGCCCATACGCACCACATCAGTAATAATGCGTTCGTCTTCAACGATACGAGCTCGTTCGATTTCGCTGATAAGAAAATCGGCAAGGTCAGCATTCTGCTCGGCAAAGCGTTCGGCAAGAAGCAGAAGGCGCTTGTGGTCGGTTTTCGTCAGAACAATTGCAGGTTTGCGCAGTTTCTTTTGGTTTGAAGGCACAGTCTGTCTCCTTGCTGAGATCATCAGCAAAATGAAGGCCGCGAGTGCGGGCGTTATCTCTGCTATCTAGGGATTTGTGTCGCTTGACAGGCGCTGTTTCGAGCGCCCGGTGGCAAAATGCCTGTGCCCTGCGACCGGGGCGCGACGCGACCAGGCCGGGGGCTATTTGCCTACGATAAGGCGAACCCGTTGGGAGCGGAGATGGAAACTCGTATAGTTCATAGTGATAAGGTGTGTCCTCGCAATCGATCAAAGTCAAGTGGGCTGGCGTGGGAGCCGGTGCGGCGAAGTGTCTGATGTTAGCATTACAGTTGCGATTTTGATTTGATATGGGCTCGTCGCCAGAGCGACCATGAGATGATGTGTGCGGGTCGGATTTGCTGACGCGCGAGGCGGTTGGCGATGCGACGCACCGTTTTTGGGGGTGGCGCGGCGTTGGCATGATGGCGGATGGTGGCCATCATGGCGAAGGCGAGCATGACGAGCGAGACGTGGCGATGCCAGCCATGCCAGGAACGGGTTTCACAAGGTCGAACGTTGCATGGACTCGAAGCGGCTTTTCTTGCCCATCCGTAACCTTCGTAGATCATTCGCCCCTGCGTTCGCTCATCGGCGTCCCACTCGGTCTTGCTTCGGCGCTGGTGATTTTCTTGACCGTCTATTGGGGTCTTCATGCCGCCTTTTTCCGCGCGGACCGCTGGCTCTGGCGGATATGAACGGAGGCGATGGCGAGCTGGGGGCAGGCGCTCCGGAGCTGGCACTCTGACGGTGATCGAAGCCTACGAACAGTCGATGATGGGGATGCATGAAGAGATGATGGACGGCTTGCGCTATGACGATCCGGGCGTGGCTTTCGCGCCCGGCATGATACCGCATCACCAGGCGCGATCGACCTGTGCATCTGGCGGCGTCAGCGCGGTATCGAAAGCGAGCCATTCCCGCCATACGCTGGCCATAGAGGAGGCGAGACGGATCTGTCTTGTCGTCTCGCCTTATGGCGGAGAGGATCGTGCCGGTGAACCCGTGGCGAAGACCTGAGGCGAGAGGACAATGTCGGCGAGTGTGTAGTGATCGAAGACGTTTAAGAAGGATGTGAGTGCTTCGTTCAGTATCGCCGGTAGCTTGCAGTTTTTCGTGACCACACACTGGTTTCCGGTCGCAAAGCACTCGACAAGTGCGAAATCGGCTTCCGTTGCGCGGATCACCGCGCCGAGATTGATCCGCTCGGGCGGCAGTGACAGACGGAAACCGCCCGAGCGTCCGCGAACACTGATCAGGTATCCGTTTCTGGTCAGCACATTCACGACCTTCATCAGATGTGTCTTCGAGATCGAATAGGCGGCCGATGTCTCTTCGATCGTGATCAGACGGTCGCCGGCCGATGCCGCATACATCAGCACGCGCAGCGCATAATCGGAAAAGGTTGTCAGACGCATCGGCGCACTCCGTGGATGCTGCGGCAGCGGAACGCAGAGGACATTCCGCATCCGGGCATTTTTTCTGTTGTCGGTATTATCATATATCGAAGATGAATCTTATCTTTCGGCGAGAGAGGGGACCAAAACATGACGAATTTTCTGCTCGCGATCTCTGCTTTCCTGCTGGCCCATGTGGTTCCGCCGGCGCCACCTGTGCGTGCCAGGCTGATCGCCCTGCTGGGACGCCGTGTCTATCTCACCCTCTATTCTTTCCTGTCGACCCTGCTTCTGGTCTGGGTCATTGTCGCCGCCCGGCAGGCACCATTGATTTACCTCTGGTATCCAGCGCCCTGGCAGGCCCTTGTTCCGGTGATCGCGATGCCGTTCGCTTTCTGGTTCATTGCTGCGGGGCTCGCGGCGCAAAACCGGCTTTCCATCACCTTCCGGCGCAGTGGTGAGGGAGCCTCCCAAGGCACGATCACCGCGATAACCCGCCACCCCGTGCTTGTCGGTTTCCTCCTCTGGTCGCTCGCGCATATTCCGCCGAACGGGGATGTCGTGTCGCTGATCCTGTTTGGCGGCATGGGGCTGCTCGCGTTCGCGGGAATGCCTGTGCTCGACCGCCGTGCGCGGCGTCGGCTCGGCGACGCCGAATGGGCGACCGTCCGCGCGCAAACCTCCGGTGTGCCGTTTCTGGCAATCGTTGAAGGGCGCGCGCATTTTTATGCGGATCGAAGCGTCTGGCTTTGGACCGGTCTTGGGCTGGCCCTTTACGTCTGGTTCCTGTTGCAAGGCCATCGCCTGCTGATCGGCGTCGACCCGCTGGCCTGGCTGTAACCGTTTCAGCTGCGGGGCTTGAACAGCATTGGACCGTAAACCACGCAGAAGCCCGCAAAGGCGAAAACCCATGCCAGTCCTGCTAAAGGCATCAGCGTGAATGTCCAGTTGGGATTGAAAGCGGCCGCAAGACGCAGGACCAATGCGATCATGATCGCCAGATAGACCGCCGTCGTGGCCGGCGGTGCCGTCAGCGGATGGCCGGTATGGCCGCGGCTGGCGCGGGTCATGATCGCAAGCGTCATGCCGCCGATGGCGCCGACGGTCCAGCAGTGTATCGCAGCGCTTTCTGCGCCCCCATCGCCTGTAAAGGCAGCATAGCCGGCGAAGACAAAGCCGAGACTGACCGGCAGGAAGGCAAGATGCAGGATGAAGACCAGCGGCTCGGTAAAGGTTTGCAGAGGTCGCCAGCGCCATTGCCGGAACAGGTTGAGGGCACCGATGGCCATCAGAAGCAAGCCCAGCACCGGTTCTTCTATGTCGAATGCGGGAAACACGATCCATGCGCCGAGACCGGCGGCGCTCATCACCATCACGAACCGGTCGAATTCGCCGAAAGCGGGCGGCAGCGCCGGAGAACCCTGCTTCTTGAGCCAGTTGCGGCTGAAGCTCGGAACCACGCGGCCGCCGATGATCTGGATCAGCATGATGACGAGGGCAATCGCGGCGCGTTCGGCATAGACCGACGTGCCGTAGCGGATGTTTTCGTAGTAAAACAGGATCTGCGTGGCGGTGAACAGCGAAAGGACCACCACCACCTTCAGGTTCCGCCAATTGCGGCCTGCCAGAATCTCCCGCGTCAGAAACCCGATCAGCGCCAGGGGGAAAGCCAGGGCAGCGAGATAGACAAGGGCGGGCGGGAGCGAAGCCGAAAAGGCGACAACGACCCGTGCGCCAAGCCAGAGGCCAAACAGGCCCGCAAGCGGCCAGCCGACAACCGGCAGACGGCCCGTCCAGTTGGGAACGGCGGTCAGAAGAAAGCCCGCGATGATCGCCGGAACATAGCCGTAAAGCAGTTCGTGGACATGCCATGAGACCGGCGTGAACATGCTCGGCACCTGGATGAAGCCCAGATACCAAGGCACCCAGAGCGCGATCAGCAGGGCGGCGTCAAGCGCGCCGAAAAGGAAGAAGGGCCGGAAGCCATAGCTGAAAATCGCCGGTCCCTGCCATGCGCGCTGTCTTGCCATTGTCGTCATTGTTTTTCTCAGCAATCGTGTTGGTTCAGTGTTGCGGGATCGGAGAAAGCCGGCCAGTAGACCCTGAGCCAGAGCAGAAAGCCGCCGGCCCAGAAAATTGCCGCCACTGCGTGGTGGTGACCGACGAGCTCGGATGCGATCCCGAATTCAGGAAGAGACCGGATTGCAATCGCGATGACGATCAGTGCGATTGCTATCCCCGTCTTCACGGAAAATGCGAGCGGCTGACCCGTGTGCCTCAATCCGGCAATGCAGAACACCGCGATGACGCCGAGCCCGAGCCCTCCCATCAGGGCTATGTGCAGGCCGGTGGTCTCCATCACCGGCAGTCCGAGCCGGGCGCAGCCGATCGCGATGAGGCCGATTCCTGCCAGCGCGCTTGATCCGGCCAGTACGGCGATTTCAGCCCGGAAAAACGCGCGTCCGACGAAAGCTTCGGCCACGCGGTCGAGAAAGGCCGCGCCGGCGGCGATGAAGACAAATCCCGTGACCTCGGGGGACAATCCGGAAAGTTCCGCCGCGATCAGGATGGTCATCACACCGGGGGCGAGATTGAGACGTCCGGGGTGCGGTCTGAACGGGGATGTCTCTCCGGAAGGATCCAGAATATCGTTGGTGACGGGCACGGTGATGCGTGCCAGCGCAAGACCGAGCAGCCCGAGGAAGATGAAACCCGAAAGATGGGTGAAAAGCTGCGCATGTTCCACATTCCCGGTGGCGAAGGCATAACGCGTTGCCGTTTCGCAAAGCCACAGGCCTGCAAGCCAAAGGATAAAACCAGTCAGTTTGCTGTTGTTTTTGTCCAGGCTGACGCGAAGCACATAGGCGGCAAGAAAGCCGGTCCAGACAATATCCGCGAAGGCGCCTATCCACATGAAGCCCTCGGTGCCAACCAGCCCGCAAATGCGTGCAACGCCCCAGATTGCCGCAAGTGCATAGAGCGCCTTGCCGCGAAGGCGCGGCGTGTCCGTCCATTCGGGGATGGCCGTTGTTATGAAGCCGAGAAGTGCTGCGCCGAACGCTCCGATGATCATCTCGTGCACGTGCCAGATGCTCGGTGGTATTGCCCCAGCTACAGGGAGGCCATAGCCATGGATCACGACCCACAGGAACGGCCAGACAGCCGCGTAGAGAGCGCTCAAGGGGAAGAACAGCCGGAAACCTTCATCGCCAAGAACGTGCAGGAGGCTGAGCCGGCCGCGCAGAACGGACGTGTCGACAAGGCTCATCCGCTCATCCTTTCGTCGACGTCGTGAATATGACGAAAGGCGGGGTCTTCCCGCATCCAGCGTTGCGAAAGCGCGAAAAGCTCGGTATCGTCGCGCATGCCAGGCGTTCCGGGAACCAGACGTTCGCCGACAATCCCGGCGCCGCCGACATCCAGCACGGCCACTCGATGGGCGATCCGGGCGGCTTCCATCAGGTCGTGGGTCACGAAGATACCGCCGAAACTGGACGATTGCGTCGCGGCGATCACGAGATCCTGCATCCGCCGCTTCAGCGCAACATCCAGGGCGGTGAAAGGCTCATCGAAATAGATGAAGTCCGGCGCGACGATCAGCGCTCGTGCGATTGCGCAGCGCTGGCGCATTCCGCCGGAAAGCTCGCCCGGATATTTATCAAGATCGTCCGGTTGGAGTGCAACCTTGGCTGCAACAGTCTTCAACCTCGCCCTGATTTCCGTCCGCGAGGGGCCGGAGATCCTCAAGGGGTAGGCGATGTTTTCGGCCGCCGTGGCCCAGGGCAGCAAGCGCGGTTCCTGAAAGATCATCGCATGGCGTTTGTAATTGCGCTCAACTCGACCGCCAATTGGCGACAGCAGATCAGCAGCAAGGTGAACCAGCGTGCTCTTTCCACTGCCGGAGGGACCAACCAGGGCGACGATCTCGGACGCTGGCACCTCAAGGTCGATATGGTCCAGCACCGTGCGGCCGAGATAGGCATGACGGAGCCCTTTCAGGGTGAGGCCGGTCTTCATCGTTTGACCCCCCACGGGATTTCGGCGTGTCGCCAGCGCTCGAACTCGGACCGGATTGGATGGATGACGCCATATTCGAAAATCAGCAGCGCGATCACCGCGATCATGACCCAAGCGAGCGCCTGCGTGATATCGAGATAGCTGCGGGCTGCCGACAGTTCTCCGCCAATCCCGCCGACATTGGCTAGCAGTTCGGCCATGACCGCGACCTTGAAAGACATGCCGAGGGCAAGCGTCAGGGCGGGAAACAGATGGGCGGTGAGTTGTCGCAGGCGCAGGCTTGTCATCCTGCGCCAGGCATTTGCGCCGAAGACGCGCGCCATGTCATCGAGCTTCCGGTCGCGGCTTAGAATACCTTCGGCCGTTCCCGCGAAGATGATGGGGACGGCTGTCACCACCACAGTTGCGATGACGGTTCCGTCGCCCGCGCCGAACCAGATCAGGGCCAGAACAATCCAGGCGATCGGCGGCACGCCGATCAGGATCGTGATCAGCGGCCGCGCCAACCGGATGGTCGCCGGGGAATGGCCGGCGACCATGCCGAGCAACGCACCGGACAAAGCGGAGAGGAGGAAGCCCTGGAGCGCACGTCCGACAGTCTGCGCGATCAGCGACCATGCGGCCGGATCGGACAGGATCGACCATGTGGCGGCAAGCGTTGCGAGCGGGGAGGGCAGTATGAACGCCCCCCATTGCTCGTGCCCGTATTGCCAGACGGCGGCAAGCAGCGAGAATGCTGCCAGCCCCGCAAAGCCGGACCAGAGAAACTGCCCGGTCCGGCCGAGACGATCCAGCACGGGGCGCAAGACGCTTGCGCTAAAGTGCGTAAAATCCGTCATCAGGAAGCTTTCCGCCGATAATGCCGGGATCGCTGTCGGCAAGGATCGACAACAGGGATTCGATTGCCGGTCGCGCCGTGGTTGCCTGTGTTGCCGTCAGGTTGGAATAGCCGATCGCTTCTTTCAGAACGGGCCAGGGCATGCCAAGCGCAGAGGCAGCGTTGTTGGCGGCTTCCGCCGGCTCTGCGTTGACGGCGGCCGTTGCCGCAACCAGTGACTGATGAAGTTCCGGAATGAGGCTTCCATTGTCTTCGAAGAATGGCTCTGTCACCGCAAGGCCTGCCTGCGGCAAAACCGGCGGCACATGCATCGTCTCGCCCCAGGCTTTCTGTACGTCGATCACGCGGGTGACTGTCACACCGGAGGCCTTTCCTTTGATGATGGCGGCCGAGGCGGCCGGTTCCGGCACAAGCGCGGCATCGATCCTGCCGCTCAGCAGGAGCTGCATGGCTTCGACGGGCGTGCCAGTGGTGTCTAGCGACAAATCCTGTTCTGGATCGATATCATGAGCCTTGAGAAGTCGCTTGAGGATCAGATCGGGCGTGTCGTTGCGGAAGGGAACCGCAAGCTTCCTGCCGCGCAAGGCCTCTATCGTTTGCAGAGACGGGTCGGTGGCAATGATATAGAGCAGTCCGTCGGTCAGCGTGTTGACAAGCCGAACGCCGAAGCCGCGATTATACATGTTGGCGGCGGCCTGGACTGGCATCACCACCAGCGACATCTGGCCGGAAGTGATCCCGGCACGGACTTCGTCGGGATTGCGCCAGACGTTGAATGCGGCCTTGTCAGCGATCTTCGAAAACGCGCCCGTGACCGCGGCCTGCGCGAGCGTGACCGACGGTCCGGCAGGCGGCCCGGATAGCGATATTTGCGCAAGCGGCGCCGCGGCCGCTGCATGGCCCGCGCCAAAGCCGATTGCGGGCAGGCTTGCCATGCCGGCCATTCCTGTAAGGAACGTGCGGCGGCGAAGTGGGAAGTTTGTCAGGCCGTTCATGACGGATTCCTTTCGACTGCTTCAGGACAGTCGATCTGCTTGTCGGGATGCGCCATCGAAGATTTCCTTTTGCACGTCGTGGCGTTCAAAGCGTGTCGAGATAAGCCTCGAACCGCTTGCGTGCGCGTGGCGGGACACGACGGGCGACGAATTCCTCAGGCGCCTGAGCTTCACCGACCGCGATGATCATGACCATGCCCATGGCGTAATGCGGTTTGCACTTGATGGCGTAAACGCCCTCGATATCGGGCGAAAACACGACTTCCTCGTTCAGCCGACCCTCAAAGCCCAGAGCGCCTTCCGGGATCATGCCGTCAATGGTTTCGGCATTGTGTCCCCGTTCGGCGGCAACAAAGCGCACTGTATCACCGGGCTCAATGACGAGCAGACCGGGCTCGAACACCATGATGCCATCGTCACCTCGGTTGAGCATGTTCACGACATGATCCTCGGCCCACACCGGAGCCATCGTGGTGGTTAGCGCGAGAAACGAAAGGGCGAAGATGCGGAACATGGATACACCGGTCAGAGTATCGGCCAGTCGCTAGCGGCCGAGCCAGGATAAAACATGTATTTTATACTCATCTTTTATGGCGACGGTCAATGATCACCTGACCGGCGGGTCAAGTTGACGCAGTGCGACCGGCTATTCGCGCATCCTGCGATGCCGAGGACCCTTGAACGGTATGATGTCAATCGGCGTTGAAAGCCGGGCTATGGTTCCGGCGCGGTCGTCTCGTCATGGTATCTCCTGTTAACGGCATCTAAGCCGAAGTCAGGCAGAAATTCCACTTATCCTGACTGTACAGATTTCCCGAGCCACATCTGGTTTCAGGATTTCCGCGACACTTGCATCCGACAGGCTGCTTTCACATCCGAAAAACGGATCAGGTAACGCTCCAAGAACAGTGCTCCAATGGAGACCAAATACGACCTTGCAACTTTTCTAACCAACTATAAGGAACTCGCGCCTGCGATCGGAAGATCGCATACCGCCTGCATCTCGCTCAAAATATGGCACAACTGATGAAATGCCTCCTGATGAGGCGACGATCTGCGCCAAGAAGCGTATATGGTTCGTTGTGGCGCGCGGCCGGAGATGCTCACAATTTTTACATTAGGAAAGGTACTTAGCCGGGGAGAGGCTAACGAAGGAACCATACTAGCCCCCCCTTTCATTGAAACGAGCGCACCGATTGTTTCGAGACTCAACCCTCTGATTTCGGTGCGACAAGCATTGTAGTCGTGCTGTGTCGTGCGTATCGCTGCAGGTAGCGTATCTTCGCTATAACCCTCGCCGTCTGCCATCGTCATAAACTCAGATGCATCAAGATCCTGAACGTTTATTGATGTCTTTGCCGCAAGCGGATGAGCTACGTTGGCGATCAAATCAAAGCGCTCGGTGAACAGAGGTTTTGTTTCCAGATCCGCATTGTCAGCGAAACGGCAAGATAACATCATGTCAATTTCACTTCCGCGCAGACGTTGGGTGACCCCTTCGGTCTTGCCTTCCAGGAGATCAATTCTGACATCAGGAAAGTTTGCCTCGAACAGATTTACGACGTGAGGCAAAACGTAGGCACCGATCGTTGAGATCGCGCCAAGTTTAAGGTGCCCTCCGAAGGGCCGGCTCGTCTTCACGGCGAGGAGGTCAAGTTTACCAACCACCCCGAGGACATCCTGAATGTGAGACAAGAGAACCTCACCTTCCAGGGTCGCCTTCACCTGCTGGCTGGACCGTTCGAATAAGGTCGTGCCAAGAGCTTCCTCGACCTTGCGAACCTGATGGGAGAGGCCCGACGGGCTTATCCCTAACTCCCGCGCAACGACCCTAAAGCTGGAGCGCTTCCAGACGGTCGTAACAAGGAGAAAATCCCGTATCGAGACCGCCGATAGCTTGTTCGATATGATCGTTCGATCTGTTCTATTCATTCGACTTGTCCAAACGCCACCTCATCTCCTATTCGAAAAAACATGATAATACTAGTCATGATATTCAGAACCATGCTGGCTCATGACTTTGCCTTGCAGACAGAACTGATCGGTAGGGGGCAGCATGACCACGATTTTCTTGAAATCCACTTTCGAAGAGCCATCCGAGACGGTTCGGGCTGCCGTGCTCCGTGGAGAAGTCGCCATCACAGAGCAAGCCGATCTCACGGCCGAGATTCTCATGTCGCACAAGGGGCTGATCACCGGTAATCAGCTCGACCAGAATGCCATGCGGCGCTCAAGGATGCGCTCGCGTCTTTTCTCGATCACGGTGGGCGCTGGTTCTTCAATGGCCATATGGCGCGTCCGCTGGTTGATGGCATCGGTCAGTATCGTTCGATCGTCGCACCAAAACGACAAAATTTCGATCTGTCGTCGATCAATCCTCATTCGCTCTATGACGGTATCGACCTGAAGAAGATCGAGACCAACAGGGGCGTCGCGGGTTTCTACGGACGCGGCTGCAATCCGCCACCGGAGGGCGCGGTGGCCGTCAATGGGCTGGGTCCCACGCAAGTCCCGGTCGATTGGGTGTGGGCAAGGCCGCGGGGTGGCCGGTTCTTCTCACATGCCGGCAATGACCTCGGCACGATCGGGCTTGAATGGAATCTCGCCCCGGACCTGAGGCGGCGCATTATCAACTGGGCAAACGGCGGTTCCTGCCTCTCCTCGAATTGCTTCGCGCTGACACTGCCGCTCGAAGACTTGCCGCTGACCAGGGCCGAGAGCTATGGCGGCGCGCGCGATACAGGCAGGGTGGGCCCACGCATCGTCGCGTCGAGTTCCGGAACCTACTATCATATCCATAGTCTGGAAGGGTCGGCCTATACCGGTATTTTCGATGTCATCTGCGCACCCGAGGGCCTCGTTAACGTACTGCGCCCCCAGGATATCCTCTGGGTGCCATGCCGAACCCCGGCCCAGCGCATGATCAAGCAGAGGGCTGTCATCGCGCGCCATCTTGATGCCGGCGGCACGGTGATCGCGTTGGTAGAAAGCCAGTCGGAATTATGGCTTCCTGCGGTCCATTTCACCAGAACGCCGACAAATTGGTGGTGGTGGCTCACCCCTGGGGCTGATCTCGGGGTCGAACTGACCGATCAGGCTAAGACACACCCATTGATGCGCCACATCGGCAAGCAGGACGTGACCTGGCATCTGCACGGCTGGTTCACGCCACCGGAAGGCGCACCGGTTCTGGCTCGCGACGGCGAGGGGCGCGCCATCCTCTACATGGACACGATTTCGACGGCCGGCACGATGGTCATCTCCTCGCTCGACCCGATGTACCATCACGGTTCACGCTTCATGCCGGCAACGACCCGCTTCCTCGACCGCTTTGCACCCAATCTGAGGGCCTGTGCGAATGCTTGACACGATTTCCCGTCAATGGCGGTCACCTGTCGTCGGCATTAATGCGATCGACAGTTGTCTGGCAGCAGCTTTCCCGATGGCGCCGCTGTTCGAAATTCCTTTCCACATTGTCCGATTTGTTCGACTTGATACGACGCCTTCCCCTTTGTACAGAAAAACATGAGTATTATTATCATGAATAATGGGGCAACCGATGACTTTAAAACTGCGCCTGTCTGCCGCCTTTTTCCTTCTCGCCCTTTCGCCGGCGCCGCTCCTTGCTGATTCCGTCACCTTCAAGGATGTTACGGGCGCGGAGATTACGCTGCCCGGACCAGCGAAGCGGATCGTAACGCTGCCGCAGCCCGGTGCCGCGACTGTCATTGCGGTGGACGGCTCCTCGGAGCACCTGGTCGGCATGAATCCTGTTTCGCGCAAGGCCTTCGAAACAGGTCTTCTCAAAAAGATGTTCCCGGATGCCGCGTCCATCGAGAGCGGCATTGTCGCGGAGGGCGGCAACGGGTGGATGCCGAATGTCGAGGCGATCGCTGCGCTGAAGCCGGACCTCGTCATCCAGTGGGGCGGACGTGGCGACGAACTGGTGGCCCCCCTGCGCAATGCCGGTATTCCCGTCGCGCTGATGGTCGGTGGCGGCAATGGTGGCACGGAGGAACTGGCGCGGGAGAATATCCGCCTCGTCGCCAATATCCTTGGCAAGCAAGACAAGGCGGAGGCGTTGTTCAAATGGCGTGACGCGGTGATCGACGAGATCAAGGCGACGCTTGCCGCGCATCAGGACGCCACAAGACCGAGAATCCTGCACCTGCGCTCCTCCAAGAGCAAGTTCACGGCGACCGGTGAGAAGAGCTACCAGAACTTCTACATCACATTGGTGGGCGGCGAAAATGTCGCCGCAGGTCTTGGCGTCCGGGCCGAGGTCAATGCAGAGCAGATCGCGGCCTGGAACCCCGACCTTATCATGCTGACGGCGCACGAAGCCGACGCCGGCCGCGAAACGATCCTGGAGGATTCTATCCTGTCGCAGACAGCCGCGGCAAAGGCTGGTCGCGTCTACAAGACGCCGAACGGCGGTTATGTCTGGGACAGCGCCAGCCATGAAAGCCCCTTCACCTGGATGTGGCTCGCCAATCTCGCCCATCCGGACCTCTTCCATTTCGACCTGCGCACCGAGGTGAAGAGCGGCTTCGAGCGGCTCTATAACTATACGCCCACCGATGAAGAGATTGATGCCGTGCTGAAGCTCGAACTCAACAAGGGTGCCGCCAACTACGAGCAGTTTGCCCGCAAATGACGTCCGCCCTGACCGAGGCCCGGCTTTCGAACGGGCAGGCGGCTGGCGGTGCCCTTCACTGGCTGTCGCTCGTGCTTGTCCTTGCGGTGGCGGCTTTCGTCTCCGCCGCCACCGGGCGGTTCCACATACCGCTTGCCGACGTATGGCAGATTCTCGGCCGCTGGCTTTCCAGCATGGCCGCACCGGAAACGATGGAAGAGCGCATACTCATCAATGTGCGCCTGCCGCGGATCCTGCTCGCAGCGATCGTCGGAGCGGGACTTGCGCTCTGCGGGGCGGCCCTGCAGGCGCTCTTTCGCAATCCGCTCGTCTCGCCCCGTGTCCTGGGTCTTTCCTCCGGCGCGGCACTGGGCGGCACGCTGACCCTGCTCGTCGGAGGCAGTGCCGCGATGCTGTTTGCGGCCACCTTCGCCTCGGCGCTTACGGCGCTGGTCCTGGTGGCGGTGATTTCGCATATGGCAGGGCGTTCGATCCTTTCCATCGTCCTGGCCGGCATCGTCATAGACGCATTGTTTTCCGCCATGATCTCGCTCACGCAATATGTCGCCGATCCGGAGACCTCGCTTCCCGCCATCGTCTTCTGGCTGATGGGCAGCTTTTCCTCGTCAAGCTGGCAAAAAGTCGGTGAGCATGGTCCGGTCATCCTCGTCGCCATCGCGCTTCTCTATCGCCTGCGTTTCCGCATCGCGGTGCTCTCGATGGGGGAAGAGGAGGCGCGGTCCTTCGGCGTCAATGTCGGCTTCTCGCGCTGGCTTGTCTTTGCGGTCATCTCGGTGATCATCGGCGGTTGCGTTGTGGTTTCCGGCGTCATCGGCTGGGTCGGCCTCGTCATTCCCCATGCCGCGCGCCTGCTCGTCGGCGAAAGCCATCGCCGCTTCCACGGTACGGCGGCGCTGCTCGGCGCCAGCTTCATGGTGACGGTCGATACGCTCGCCCGCACCGTGACGAGCGCGGAACTGCCGCTCGGTATCCTGACGGCGGTCATAGGCGCACCCGTCTTCATCTATCTCCTGTGCACGCGCCAGACGCAGGGAGGCCCTGCCCGATGATCACACTCAAGGATGCCGGCCTTCGAAGGGGTGAGCGCTGGATCTTCCGCCATGTCAGCTTCAAGCTGGCGGAGGGTGAGGTGCTGGCGATCCTCGGCCGTAACGGACGGGGCAAGACGACGCTGCTGCGCACCTTGCTCGGTTCGCTGACATTGACCGAGGGTGAGCGCACCATGCCGGCGCTCGTCGGCTATGTGCCGCAGTTGCAAAGTGGCGGCGAGCAGCATCGCTGCCTCGATATCGTGACGATGGGACGGGCCGGGCGGCTCGGGCTTTTCGGCCTGCCGGGCAAGCAGGACGAGGCGGCGGCGCTCTCCGCGCTCGCGGCCGTGGGCGCCGAGTGTTTCGCCGGGCGGCCCTTCGGCCAGCTTTCCGGCGGCGAGCGGCAGGTTGTGCTGCTTGCCCGGGCGCTGGCGACGGAAACGAAAGTACTGGTGCTCGACGAGCCGGCCGCCTCGCTCGACCTCGCCAATCAGGACCTTCTGCTCGGAGTCCTCATGCGCCTGCGGCAGGCGCGCGGCCATACGATCATCTTTACGACCCACCATCCGCAGCACGGCCTGTTCCTTGCGGACCGGGCGCTGATGATGCATGCCGGAGACGAGGTCCGCTATGGCCAAGCCTCCGCGATGATGACGGACGGAGAACTCGCCCGTCTCTACGGCGTGCCGTTTGCCCGCCATACTCCCGACCCCGGCCGGCCAGATGTCGTTTCCCCGATCTTCGGGGCGGCGCCCCTTCCATCATAACCGCAAGACAGGAGCCAATCTTGGACACGATCACCTATCTCGAAAACGGCGAAACCTTCACCGTCAGCTTTGCCGAACTACTGAACTATCACGGCACCACCTTTCCGGGCGGCGTGGCGCATGGCCTGAAAGTGATGCAACGCGCCTTTCCGCTGCTCGACGAGGGCCGGCCGATCGAGCGCCGCGAGGTGCGCATCGATACGGCGTTTCCCGGCCCCGGCGGCCGCGACGCCATCGAATTCGTCACGCGCGCCCTGACGGACGACCGCTACACGGTTGACCGGTCGCTCGGTTGGGATGGCATCGAGGAAAGCCCCAAGGGCAAATACTACTTCCGCTTCACCTATCGGGGTACCGTCGTTGAGGTGACGATCCGTCCCGGCCATGTCCGCCCCGAGTTTATCACGCTGGCTCGCAAGGAGGACAGGACAGCCGAAGACGAGATACAGCTTGCCGCGTTGAAGCGCGAAATGGGTGATCGTCTGGTGCCACTCTCTCCCGAGGATGTCTATGACGCCAAGGTCAGCCGTGCCTGAGCACTGTTCCACCGAGGGCGGGCGTCGTGAATGGATGGGGGTGCTTGCCCGCGCCCCTATCGACCTCTTGAGATCGGCCTTCGACGGCAGCCGGCAGCGCCATGCGGCGCGCCGGTTTGTCGGACCGGAGGTCGGCCTTCTTCAGTTGTGTGCGAAAGCGCCCGTGACGGGAACGCCCTTCCATCTCGGCGAGGCGACCATGACGCGCTGCATCGTGGAGATCGACGGTCGGCGCGGTTATGCCGTGGTGCTCGGCCGCGATCCGGAGCGGGCTGAACTCGCCGCCTTCTTCGACGCGCTGCTGCAGGATCCGCAGTCGCACGCCCTGCTCGCATTGGAGCTGCTGCAGCCGGCCGAAGACGCCATCATGGCGCGGCGATGCCGCAAGGCCGAGGAGGCGCAGAAGACGGCGGCGCATTTCTTCACCGCGGCGAGACAAGGAAGTGCACCGTGAAAATCGAGATCGACCGGCGAGGCACGGATCGTATCCACGAGGACCAGCGCGTATTCCGCCGGCTTCTGGAAGCCTTCTCCTACCCCGGCAAAGTCGTGGTCCTTGCTGAAGGCAAGGCGGCGCACGCGGTCGTTCTGTCAACATTGGCCGACACTACGACACCGCTCTGGATCGACGAAAGCTTCGTGGATATTCGGGATCGCGCAATCGCGGCGCGGTGGCCGATGGTGGATAGAAAGTCCTGCACCTTTGCCCTCTGTCGTGGCGAGATGCTGGATCGGATCGATATCTTTCCGAAGGGAAGCCCGGCCGACCCGCATCTTTCCGCCACGGTCATTGCGGAGGTCACGGGCCTTTCGGGCGGTGCGGCGCTCAACCTTTCGGGGCCGGGAATCGGACCCGGGGGTCGGACCCTCGCCCCCCTTGGCCTGCCGGCGACGTTTCTCGCGCAATGGACGTGCAACAACGCTGCCTATCCGCTCGGCGTCGACCTCATCCTGACGGCGGGAGATTGGTGCGCCTGCCTTCCCCGTAGCGTGAGGCTGGAGATATCCGATGTACGTTCCCGTTAAGGGCGGCGAGGCCGCTATCGCTGCAAGTCTTGATGCGCTGGCGCGCAGGCGTCGGGGTGATCCCTCCGTGCCGGAGCTCACGGTTGCCCAGATAGGTGAGCAGATGCGCGGTGCAGTGGACAGGGTTATGACCGAAGGTGCGCTTTACGATCGGGACCTCGCAGCCCTTGCGCTTAAACAGGCACAGGGCGACGTGGCAGAGGCGACGTTCCTGCTGCGCGCCCATCGTGCGACCTTGCGGCGTATGGGCCATAGCGCGCCTATCGACTTTTCGGCCATCCGTCACGACCGGCATATCTCAGCCGCGGTGAAGGAACTGCCGGGCGGCCAGATTCTGGGGGCGACCTACGACTATACCCACCGGCTGCTCGATTTCTCGCTCATGGAGGAGGCGGCTTTTTTTCCTCTTCCCGAGGAGGTTGCGAGCACTCCATGCGCGCCTTCCTCATCCCGCTGCCGCGATCGCCTTCCCGGGGAGAGTCAGGAGCGGGAGGAGGCGCCGGTCGACATCACGCGGGTGCCGCTGCGTCCTCCCTACGGTGCATCCGAAACGCTCGGCCATCTGGTGCGGGGCGAGGAAGGCTTCTTGACGGGCATTGCCTATACGCGCCTTCGCACCGCCGGCGCGTCCCATCCCTATGTCGAGGAGCTTTCCGCAGGGGAAGTCGAGGTTTTCGTCGAGTTGGAGGAGCTCGGCCTCACCGTCTCTGTCGGCGATATCGAGGTGACGGCCTGCCGCATGGTGGCCCCGGTACTCGACGGGCGGCAATCGCATCTGTCCCCGGGCTTCGGCGTTGCCTTCGGCGCCAACGAGCGCAAGGCCGTGGCGATGGCGACAGTCGATCAGGCGATGAAATCTGGGCTCGACCCGGACCTGGTGCTGACGCATGGCGACGGGGTCGAGGCGAGCGGCTACGTCTCGCATCTCAAGCTGCCGCACTACTCCGATTTCCAGGCCGATCTCGAAACGATCCGGAGGCTTGCCGACGATGACTGAGACCTTCGCCTATCTCGATGAAGACAGCAAACGCTCCGTCCGTCGTACCATTCTGAAGGCACTAGCCGTTCCCGGTTACCAGGTGCCCTTCATCGCGCCGGAAATGCCGATCGCCTATGGTTGGGGTGTTGGCGGCATGGTCGTGACCGCAAGCCTCATCGGTGCAGACGACCGTCTGAAAGTGACCGACCACGGCTCCGACGAGACCGTGAATGCCGTCAATATCCGCGCCTTCTTCACGCGCACCGCCTTCGTTGCCACCACGACCCGGACCCGTGAGGCAACGCTGATCCAGGTCCGCCAGCGCGTGCCCGAGGCGATGCTCGCAGAGGGACAGGTCGTCGTCTACCAGGTGCCGCGGCCGGACCCGCTGCGCGCCTTCGTCAATTCAGCCGGCGAGGCGGCCCGCATGCACGCGGCATCTGACTACGGTCGGGTCTATACGCGGCTCTTCGAGGAGAGGGCGGGAAGCGGAAGCGTCGCCCAGCCCGGCTATGACTATCCCGTCATGGTGGAAGGTCGCTATCTGATGTCACCTTCTCCTATCCCCAAGCGCGACAATGTCCGCCTCGACAATTCACCGGCCATCCAGATCTTCGGCGCGGCACGCGAACGCCGACTCTATGCGCTGCCACCCTATACGCGCGTGGAAAGCATCGCCTTCGAGGACGTTCCCTTTAACACCAGTCATCCCTCGGACGGACGGCAATGCGTGATATGCGGGTGCGCCACGAGCCATCTCGACCACCTTCTCCTCAAGGACGACGGAACGAGCGAATGGGTCTGCTCCGACACGGAATGCTGTGCCGAGCGTGCGGAGGAAGCCGCCAGTGCCTGACCTACCGCAGCCCCTCCTGACGCTTGACCATATCTCCTTCGGCGGGCGCATCGTGCGAGGTGCTTCGCTTTCGCTCTATCCAGGCGAGGTTCTTTGTCTCGTTGGAAAATCCGGCGCGGGAAAGTCGACAATGCTGCGCACGGCGGCCGGATGCCTGCCTCCGACGAAGGGTCAGGTCCTGCTCTCCGTCGATGACGGGACGCCGCTGTCTCTCTACGATCTGCCGGAGCAGGCCCTCGTCCCGCTCCGCCGCCGGCGGTTCGGCTTCGTCGCACAGGATGCCCGCGAGACGCTCGACCTGGCCGCGAGCGCTGCCGCCAACATCGCCCAGACGCTCTTCGACAATGGCGAACGCCACTTCGGCCGGGCCTTGGAGGCTGCACGGCACTGGTTTGGGGCACTGGACCTTGATGAAGCGCGGATGCGGGACCTGCCAGGCGCCTTTTCCGGCGGCAAGCAGCAGCGGCTGCAAATCGCTCGCGCGCTCGTGCACGAGCCGGACATCCTGCTCCTGGACGAACCGACGACGGGCCTCGACACGTCCGCCCAGGCGCGGCTCCTGAGGCTCTTGTCCGAACTCCAGCGCCGGACGGGCGTGGCGATGCTGCTCGTGACCCACGACTTGCGCATAGCCCGACTCCTCGCGCACCGCGTCATCGTTCTGCACGAGGGGCGGATCGTCGAGGAAGCGCCGCCGGACCGATTGGTTGCCGATCCCTGCCATCCAGCAAGTCGCGATCTCGTCGCGTCGATGATTTGAGTGTTCGAATGACGATCCTGTGTGTCGAAGGCCTTGCGAAACGTTATGGCGACCGGACAATCGGCCCGGCGACCTTCACGCTGACGGCGGGCGAGGTGGGACTGGTCGTCGGCGGCTCGGGCTCGGGAAAATCGACGCTGCTGGACCTTATCTACGGTACTCGCGTGGCGAGCGCGGGCACGGCGATCCTGGATACCGGCGGGTGGCGGCGCGATCTTCTCACCCTTTCCGTGGTGGAACTGATCTCGATCAGGCGTTCGACCATTGGCTATTGCACGCAGTTTCTGACAGCTATTCCGGGCAAGTCCGGACTCGACCTTGCCCGAGAGATGGCCGCGCCCGGCACTTGCCTCACCGAAATAGAAGGGCTCTTTGAGCAGTTGGCGCTGCCGCCACATATCTGGGACCTGCCTGCCGTGACCTGGTCCGGTGGAGAGAAGCAACGTCTCAACATCGCGCTCGCCGCCTTGCGGCGACCGCGAATACTTCTACTCGATGAGCCCTTCGCCTCGCTCGATCGACCGCTGCACCCCCATCATTTGGTCTTTCCTATCGGACTTGGCGAGAGCGGGCACCGCGTCGCTCATCGGCGTGCACCAAACCGAGGACGGCATCCCAACGGCAAGGACAGCGATCTCACTGGATCTAACAAAAGGGTAGCGTCCGCGCACGTGGTGTAATTTCGGAGGCGCATTGAGGCGGAATCGGCGGTGGAGAATGAGCTGCCGTATTCGTTGAGCGCAAGGTGGGCACCGGGCCTGTCGGAGAAGGTGGAGTTGCAAGACTTCAACCAGCCGAAAGGAACCCCGATGACCGACGACAGATTAGCTCTTTCCGAGCTTGCCGCGAAGAGCGGCGACAGCGATTTCCTGCGGGCCATTGCCGAAAGCGTGCTGCAACTGATCATGGAGGCCGACGTGGATGGCCTGATCGGCGCTGGGCGCTATGAACGTGGCGATGGCCGCCAGACCTGGCGCAACGGCTACCGCGACCGCTCCCTCGACACCCGGCTCGGCACGCTCAACCTGAAGATACCGAAGATGCGGCAGGGAGCCTACTTTCCCGGCTTCCTGGAGCCAAGGAAGATGGTGGAGAAGGCACTGGTGGCCGTCATCCAGGAGGCCTGGATCAACGGCGTTTCGACGCGCAAGGTCGATGAGCTGGTGCAGGCCATGGGCATGACGGGGATTTCCAAATCCTCCGTTTCCAAGCGTCGGCAGCCGGGATACGGCCTTTCCGCTTCCGCGCGGCCGGGGCGACGAGTTTCATCATGGATCGCCGGCGCCTGATCCGCGCGGGATGCCGAAGCCGCGCGATATGTTCGACCCGTATGGGCATATCGATGAGATCAACGTGAAGACGCGGGATTTTCGATGATCGCTGCGAACCCTACATGGAGAGAGTGCTTTCGATTGGGCTTTGATAGACACGCCCCCTGCTTCGTTGTCCATCCGGACTGTTTTCTTTCCAGTTGCGGCGCTTTTTGCGCAAAGCTGATGCAAACTGCCATGGCGTAGGACTGTCTCGCCGTTGTTGTTGGGATCAATTGACGATGGGACTGTAAGGCCCGGTGTCTGTCAGCAACGTCCCCGCCCAAAAAAGACGGTTTCCGCCTTCGGCAAACCCTCCGTCTTTTTGTGTTCTCCGCCGTCCTTCGCTTCGCTGCGGCCCCGAAGGGTGCAGTCATCCTTTTCCGGTCCTTCCTGGCGTCCCTGTCAATTCGATCAAACAACGGAGACATACCAATGGCAGACCTGATCAACTTCATCCGCTTCAACGACAACGGCACTTTGGAAGGCAACATCGCCGCGCTGGACTTCGACTTCGACATCACCGGCGAAGAGCTCAACAGCACGAACCCGAAAGCGCCTGTCTACCGCTTGTATGGCGTGTCCCCGCGAGGCCGGAAGATCGAGGTTGGCGGCATCTGGCGTCAGACGAACCAGAACGGCGAAGAGTACCTGCAGCTGACTGCTGCGACCCCGAGCCGGGCCTTCCGTGCAAACCTCGGCAAATTTCCCGGCCAAGACGACGATGACCTGCTGACCGTGATCCCCTGGAGCTAAGGCTCCACCGGCGCGGCGGTATCCGCCGCGCCGGTTCTGGCAAATCCGGGCCGGCCCGAATAGTCCGCACTTGTGTCCCAGCTCTACTCAAATTAAGTATCATGCCTTGAGAAATGCCCGCCATTATCAAGTCAACGACCGACACCCGTGGGGGTGTCGTGGTTCATGACGGGCGTTGACGCATATAGAAGAAGCACTATGTGGGCTTTAATAGCTGTCGCGAGAGAATGACCAGAGACGAAATCATCAAAGGATTGGGCGCGCAACCGCATGACCCGTTTGTGTGGTTCGACGGACCACCTGTACTGGAGCAGATTCCGCCTGGTACAGTGGGCGTGAACTCGATCAAGATTGCGAGTGTCATCGAGAACCGGCCAAGCCGGTATGTGAATCTGTTGCCCATGTTGCGAATGAGCCTGATCGGGCTGATCTATGATCCGCAGCTCGATGGCGGCATCCTGCCTCTCCAAATGCTTGCCGACCGTCTTGGTGTCAGCCGGTTTACGATCCCGCGCAACTGCGTCGTGCTCGAGGAAATGGGGCTGTTCTATAAGGTCACGAAGAACGGCCGCTACGCTGTCGAGCCTGATACGGCGTTGGTCGTGTTTCATGACCTGTTCGTTCCGTTGCCAGCGAAACGGCTCCGCAAAGACGATTGAGGCACCCGATAACCGGGTCAAACATATAAAAAACAAGAGAATTATTCTTCTGGTTCTGGTAAAGTTGGCGTGGTCAATAGACCTACGCTGGATTTGTCGACCAAGAGCGAGAGTGGATAGCAGGACCGTGCCGGTTCAAGGGTTGAGAGATTCCAGGAAGACCGGCCTGACTGCAAAACCTCACCGATCTGAAGAAGGAAAAGACCATGGCGAGCACCCTTGAAAAGACGCGCATCTCCGATGCCGAAATGGAACAGCGACGCCGGCTGGTCGACAGCGCCGATCATTCCAATACCATGGAAGGCCTGAAGCGCGATCCTGCCACCGACCACATTTTCGAGGCTTTCATTCGCGGCGAGATCGAGGCCACCGACATCGTTCCGATGCTCAAAGAGTTCCGCGCCGCCAACGGATGACGAACTACGCTTACGAAAACGGCACCCTCAAGAACATCGATGGCTTGACCGATCCCGACAAGCTCTCTGCCGTTGAGGCGGAACGGGTCGCGGGCCGGCTGATCGAACTGCGTCTTGGGGGCGGGCCGCAGCCGACCTTTGATACGCGGCACCTGAAAGCGCTTCACCATCATCTTTTTCAGGACGTCTATGAATGGGCCGGGCGCACCCGAGACGAGCGGGTTCAGCTTTCTGATGGCACTGTCGCGACAATGCCGACCATGCAGAAGATCGACGGCGAGCAATTCGCGATCGGTCCGGCCATTTCCAGCGCACTGGACCGATTTTCCGAGGACCTGTGCGGTCAGAACTTCCTGCGCGGTTTCAATAGGGAGACGTTTGCCGACCAGGCCGCAGTTTACTTCAATCGGCTCAACTCGATTCATCCGTTTCGCGAGGGCAATGGCCGGACGCAGAGGGAGTTCATGATCGCGCTGGCGAGGAACGCCGGTCACGAACTGAACTTTGATGTCGTGTCGGCCGAGCGCATGGCGCAGGCCAGCATTGCCGGTCATGAACGCGGCGATGTCGATGCCTTCAAGCGAATGTTCCGCGAGATTTCTGATCCGGAACGTGTGCAGGCGCTGGAGAAGGCGCAGAAGTTCCTGACCTCGCAAGGCTTTGACTGGCAAAATCGCTATATGGCAACGACCGAGCCTGGCCGCCGCTATGATGGCGTTCTTGTCGGGGTTGGTGGGTCGGATTTCATGATGCATGACAAGAAGAATATTCTCGTCGGCAAGACAAAGGACCTGCCACGGCCGTTGCCCGAGCAAGGCCAGCATGTCGTGTTCGAAACGCCACAGAAGACCCCCGCGAACGCCCGAGAGAGTAGGGGGCGTGACGACGACTTTGGGCACGGCCTCGGCTAGAATCCCATCTTCGCGGTCTCGCGGCGTAGATTGCCGGTTGGACGCCGGATTCGGTCGCGGCCGTTGAGGCCGCGGTTCTCTTCTTTTTCTGCCGGGATAGCGAACGGCTCCTTGGTGAGCGTCAATGACGAACGGTTCCCCCATCAATTTTGCCGCTGCCCTGCGGGCAGTAACAAAATCGGCACCCCCATCCTCCGGCGCTGCCGGTCGCTTCGCGATCATTGACACTGCCCTGCGATCACCCGTGTCCGGTTTCCGTTAACAAAAGGAGACGGAAACATGACGACCATCGATCAGATCAATGAACTTCGCACCGAGCTGATGAACTGCGACTTCTCGAAGGGCGAGCGGCAGGATGCTGAAGCAGAACTTGAAAAGCTTGAAGCACTGGTAGCGGCAGAGGAGCGTCAGTTTGAGCAGGACATGGCGGCTTGGAACGCTGACCTCGAATGAGGCCAGTTTCAGGAAGGCTGTCAGCCTTCCTGTTCTCTGGCCGACACCCGAAAAGCCGAATATTTTGAGCGCGGAAGCTGCTATTGCGCGCGCTAGTTCAAAAAAGAAAGCTCAAAGCCAGGAAAACCATTGAACCGACAAATCGAGCATTGCTGAATGAACAGGTGACATGAGCAGGCTGTGACTTATAGTTTGCAATTTAGTCCAGTGTGACCTATAGTAGGCATATGGTCGAGTTAATCAAAACGGCAACATTTGATCACTGGCTTTCGAGCCTGAAGGATCGAACTGTGGCCGCAAAGGTCGCCGCTCGCCTCGTGCGACTTTCAATGGGCAATCCCGGTGATGTGCAGCCCGTGGGATCGGGGATTTCCGAGCTCCGAATTCACTACGGCAAGGGATATCGCGTTTACTATATGAGGCGCGGCGAGTTGATTATCGTTTTGCTTTGCGGTGGCGACAAGTCGACGCAGAAAAAGGACATCAAGGCCGCAAAAATGCTGGCCGACGAATGGAAGGATTGAAACTATGGCAAAGGAAGTTTTTAGCCGTTTCGATGCGGCCGATTACCTGAAAACCAACGAGGATATTGCCGCCTTCCTGGATGCCGCGATGGAAGAAGGGGGAGACGACCCTGAATATATCGCTGTCGTTCTTGGAACCATTGCGCGGGCGCGCAATATGAGCCAGTTGGCGCGTGACACCGGGCTTTCTCGGGAAGGTCTTTCACGCGCGCTTTCCGGCAACGGGAACCCGACAATGGCAACTTTGATGAAAGTGGCCAAAGCGCTCGATCTTAAAATTCAGGTTGTTCCAGCCGTGTCTGCAGGAGCAGCTTCGAGCGCTTCAGAACATCGAGCCGCTTCCTAAGTGTATTTCTGCCGACCTGCTGCGCGGAAGGCCGTTTGATGCCTGTTGATGGCGTGACCACCGTGCGTGAACCACGCGTCAGCCGCGGTAGCCGCGCTTGCGCTTGCTTTGCTCCAGAATGGCGAGTGCGTCATGGGCCTGTCCGGCCGAGGTGAACCAATCGAGCTTCAGTTGACCGCTGGTTCCGATCCGGCCCCAGCGGCGCACAAGGCACCAGTCTCCGAACAGGCCGCCCTCGATGCTGAGATGATAGAACCGCCACTTGTTCGTGGCCGGCTCGATGCGGCGCAGGAGCACTTCTGTCGGGAAAAGGTCAAACTGTCCCAGCATCTTCAGATCCCCGGCAATCGTTCATCGAACAGGTCGAGCGTGTCGCCTTCTACCATCGTTGTATTCCTGGGCGTGCCGACCGGCTCCATTCCCTTGAGAACGTCAATGGCCTGTTTCGGATAGTTTGCGTCACTGTCCGTCTGACCGGTCTCAGTATCGTCGTCAGTCGTGAAACCTTCAACTCGGCTGGCAGTGATAAGGTCGAGGGTCCATTGCGCTGGCGCTTGGGCATCGCGCGCATGGGGGAGGGTGGTATAGGGAACGCGCACCTTGTAGACGTCCTCGCCAATGCCGGTGACGAGGACATCGATACCGTTCTTGCGAGGCCCGAGTTGCGTCTCGAATTCGGAGCGCTCAATCGTGTTCTCGCGCCGCTCGTCGCGCACCCATTCCAACCCGTTTCCTCTCGGCTCACGACGATTATAGACCACTGTGGCCTGACCGACATCGCTTTCAAGTCGCTGAGCGGTCGGCCCCGAATTCACCTTGGCGATGATCTTCGTTCCGACGATCGACATCCACGCATCTGCGCGTTCGCGCCCATAGGTGTCACGGATCTGTGCGATATCCTGCACGCCGAGACAGACGCAAACACCTTTCGACCGTCCGATATCCAGCAGCGCCGAAAACCGGCTGATCTTCGGCAGCTGGGCAAACTCATCGACGAAAAACCAGATGCGACGGAGCTTGGCGTCGCCAAGTTCCGGATCGGACACGATGCCGGAGGCAATGGTAAGAAACGCACTGATCCAGCCGTCAGACTGGTCAGAAAACCGGCCGGACTTTTGCAGGATGACGGTGCGCCGATCTGTTTTGTAGAGCAGCCAGTCGCGCAACGAAAAACGTTCCAGACCTTCATAATTCGCCCAGGCCGTTGCAAGCAGACGCAGCGTGTTCGTATCAGCGGTGAGCGTCGAAAGCGTCGAGGCGACTTGTCGATAGTCAGCGTCCAGAAATCGAACTGCATCGGGATGATAGCGATGCGCGACCTCAAGAAGTTCAAGATGGTCACGGCGCGTCTCGGCTACCAGATCGGCCCACGTCCACCTTCCAGGGTTCTCATGCATAAGGCGTATGGTGCACGCGGCCAGCACGGCACGAGCCGAGTTGGAAAAGAACCGATCTCTTGATTCAGGGATCAGTCGCGTGGCCAGCTCAACGGCATCCTCTGCAATGCGCAGATCCTTGGCGATATCCCAAACATGGGAACGCCGATCCTGCGGAGCAATGATGATTGGCTGCACCTTGGAGCCATTTGGCTTGATCGTTGGAGGCAGCTTCTCGGTAAAGTCTCCCTTGATATCGAAGACGAGAACCTTGTCATGTCGCGCGATCGCGGAGACGATCAGCCCGATCATGGTCTGTGTCTTGCCGCCGCCAATGGAGCCAAAGATGATGAAGTGTCGCACCTCACGTTCGAGCGCCAGCCGCCATCCATTGAACCAGTGCAGGCCGTCTCTGCTGTCGATTTTTTCCGCCTTTGCGGCCCGCAGCAGTTCGGGCATTCCGGCGACAGTTCGGCCGGATTTGATCCATTTATCCGGCGGCATGAGGAAGGCAATATAGCCGCCGATCGAAATAGCAATGATGCCCGCCACAAGCGTGGCAGCCACCAACCATTGCAGTTTAACCAGATCGGCCGGGACGTAGCCAAGAGCCTGAGTAAAGCGACTGCGGCAAAGATCGGAGGACCAGAATTTGAGGCAGTCGATCGCCTGCGAAAACGATAGGCGGTAGGCCGATCCGCTCGTGGCGTTCCATGAACGAAGCGCAAAAAAATAAACCCAGACAAGTGCCGAAATGCCCACAAGGAAGAGACCGGCATAGAGCAGAATAGCAAATTCGGAACGTCTGGGTTTGGTGATCATTGGCGCAACGCCTCGCGACCCAGCTTGATCATTTGTTCGCGAAGTCGAGCGTCACCCTTTCTCCGATTTCCTGTCAGCAGAACGCCAAGAATGTAGGCGCGGTCCTCATCTCCGAGGTTTGCTTTGATGACCAGTCCACCAAGCTCGATCTTCTGGCGGGTGTCTTCGCTTCGTTCGCGCTTGCGCATTTTTCTATACTCGCTTTGCAGGTTGCTAAGCGTTCTGCGCAACGTCAGAAGGTCGCTGCTCATTCTTCCGCCCGGAACGAAAGGAGTGAACCATCTCGGCAAATGCCGCCTCAAGTTCATTCTCCGAAAGATCAAGGGTTTCGACGCCGGCCTTCATGGCGACTTGTCCAATCCTGAGCGCTTCCTTGTCTTCAGCTTCACGCAGCTGCTTTTGCAGAGTTCTGATCTGGTCACGGATCGCGGAAGGGGATTTGGCGCGGGCCATGTCTTTTCTCCTTTTCGGCATTGAACGGTGAGAAGATTGCAGAGATGTTCTGTGTTTGTAAACACCGATGATGCATCAAAATGGACCCATCAAGTGTTAGGTGGATCGGCGCAGCCGATGCCGCACTCCGTCATGCGAACAAAACGATGGTTTTGTTAAATGCGCACTTATACATTGTTTTCAACAATGTAAGATGGTAGGTCCGTTCCATGGCGATCTATCATTTGCGCGCTCATCAGATCTCTCGTGGTAAAGGGCAGAGTGCGGTTGCTGCGGCTGCATACCGCCACGCGACACATATGAACGTCGCGCGCTCCGGAGAGATTGCCGACTACAGTCGAAAGAAGGGCTGTATCCACAGTGAAGTCGTGTTGCCCGAAGGTGCGCCGCGGTGGATACATGCCTGGCATGATCGATATTCGCCACATGAGTTTGCCGAGCGTTTCTGGAACCGTGTAGAAGCCAGTGAACAGCGCGATGACGCCCAGCTCGCGCATGAGTTCGTCGTCGCACTGCCCGTTGAGTTGTCCGTAGAGCAGAATAAGGCTCTGGTTCGTGACTTTGTGCGCAATCAGTTTGCGGCGCGTGGGCAGGTCGCAGATTGGAATTATCACGACGCTACAGGCAATCCGCATGTTCACATCATGGTTTCGTTGCGGCCGCTGACCGAGACAGGCTTTGGGCCAAAACGGGTTCCGGTTCTTGATGGTGACGGTGAACCGGTCCGAAGGCCGCCAAAGGTGGAGGGTCAAAAAGGGGAAATCGTCTATCGCCACTTCGCGGGTTGGAAGGATCGGCTTCCCGAGATCCGCGCGGCGTGGTCACAGGAGGTCAATCGTCATTTGGTCGAGCATGGCTATGATGTGACGGTTGATCATCGCAGCTTTGAAGATCGGGACATTCCGCTGGAGCCGACGACGCATCGCGGTCCCGCCGTTGACGACATGGAGGCGCGCGGCATTCAGACCGAGATGGTGCAGCAGCACCAACAGGTCATGCATGAGAATTTCCGCAAGCTGGCGGAAGATCCTTCGCTTGTTTTGAAAATGATCACGGCGGAAAAGTCCGTGTTCGATGAGCGCGATGTTGCAAAGTTGATCCACCGGTATGCGTCAACGTCTGAAGAATTTACCGGGCTTTTCCTCCGGGTTGGCGCGCTCGAAAACCTTGTGACGCTTTCTCAGGAAATCCGCGACCCGTTCACGAACAAGCTTCTTGAACGGGAGAAGCTGACGACACGAGAAGTTCTGCAGATGGAAGCGAGTATGATTGACGGCGTCCGCCAGCGTGCGACGGATCAGTCTTTCGGCGCCCTACCGCGTCACGTTGACAAGGCGATCACGGACTTCTCGAAGTCGCATGGGTTTTCCCTTTCGGACGAACAGGCAATGGTTGTTCACGCCGTCGCTTCCGATCGCGGCGTATCGACGGTGGTCGGCTATGCGGGCGCGGGTAAGTCCACGGTGATGGATGTCGTGCGTCAGGTTTACGAAGGGCAGGGACGTCGTGTGGTTGGCGGTGCGCTTGCCGGCAAGGCGGCCGAGGGCTTGTCTGAATCGGCGGGTATCGAGAGCCGGACGCTCGCGTCCTGGCGAATGTCCTGGGAGCACGATAAACGCCGCCTTCAAAAAGGCGACGTGTTCGTTCTTGATGAAGCCGGAATGGTCTCATCAAACGACATGGCGATGTTGGTTGATGCGGTGAACGCTGCACAGGCCAAGCTTATTCTTGTCGGAGATGCGCGGCAGCTTCAGCCTATTCAGGCTGGCGCTGCGTTTCGCGCCATTGCCGATAATACCGGGTTTGTCGAACTGACGGAGGTGCGCCGTCAAAGCGAAACATGGATGCGGGACGCTTCCCTCGCATTCGGGCGCGGTGAGAGCCGCGCGGCGCTTGAAGCTTATGCAGACAACGGGCACATTCGTCTTCAGGGCCATCGTGACGATGCCATGTCCGAGTTGGTTGGTGCGTGGGGAGCTGATTGGCGCGCCGGCGCCGATACGCTGATGCTGGCGCACACCAAGGACGCGGTGTTCAGTCTGAATGAGCGGGCACGCCAGACCATCAAAGCCCACGGGGGGCTTCAAAACGAAGTGTCGTTTGACGCGGTGCGTGGCCCGCGCGCTTTCGCCGTTGGCGACCGGCTGTTGTTCCTGGAAAACAATCGTGACCTTGGCGTCAAGAACGGAATGCTGGCAACCGTTGAGAAAACGAATGACGGCATTCTTGACGTTCGGCTCGACAACGGCAGGACCGTTTCGGTCAACCATGAGCATTACAACAACGTTGATTATGGCTACGCGACGACGATCCATAAGTCGCAAGGGTCGACCGTCGATCGGGTGCATGTGCTTGCCACACAGATGATGGATGCCCAGCTTTCCTATGTCGCGCTTTCGCGTCATCGCGAGGCGGTCACGCTTTATGCCGGACGGAATGACTTTCCTGAAACCAGGGATTTGCTGGACACGCTGTCGCGCGATCGGCTCAAGGATTCTACGCTGGCCTATGAGCATACGCCCGACTATCAGCTCGAACGTGACGCGTTTGTGCGTCGGCGCGACCTTCCGGACATTGGCGAATTGCGCGGTCTTTGGCGTCGATCACTCGATGCCATGCGTTCGCGGTTCTCGGATGTTGCGGAACGGTTCAGGACTATTTCCGAACGGCTTTCGCTTGCGCGTCCGCAAGCGGTTGAAGTCTCGCCGAATGTCCCGCCTGCCGAAGGCGCCCGGCCTGTTGAAGCTGAAAGTGAAATCAGGCTTCCCGAATTGACGCCAGCGGTCAGTCAGGCGCTTTCGCGGCTTTCGGAAGTGGACCACAACACGAAAGGCTACAGCGGCAAACGGGGACGCTGGTTCCGCGCTGCCGAAACCGAGCTGACGCAGATGTCGTCATCGGTCGATCTGGTCATGTTCAATGACCAGATCGCAGCGCTCGTTTCCCCGGTGGAAGTTCGATCTCTTGGTCGCAATCCGGATGAGGATAAGCTTCAGTCGCTTGTCGCGCATCTTCCGCCATTGGCGCAGACCTTCATCAAGGAAAACTGGCAGCTGGTGCATGTCGGTCAGCTGGCCGCCGCCGACAAGAACCGCGTGGATGTCGCGTCCGTCATGGTCACGGAGCGGCGCGATGCTGGCCTTGAGGCCGATTATGAAAAAGAACGGGCACGTTATCGCCTTCCGGATGAACCGCTTATTCCGGCCGTGACGCAATGGTCCGTTTCGGTCGAAGCTGTAGCCCGTGATCCGGCCAATTACGCGGCGGTCACCAAGTCGCTGCGCCAAACCGCGCTTACGAACATGGGCAAGGTCTGGCGCGATCCTGCCCCGATCCTCGACAGATTGGCCGCTGCGGTAATGAGTGGCGGTGATGTCACTCAGGTACTGAGAGCGATGGATGAGAACCCGGTATCGCTAGGCGAGCTGCATGGTAAAACAAGCCTCCTGGGGCGTCCTGATGATGAGCGGAAAGCAGCACTTGCGGCGGTGATGCCGGCAACCAGTAGCGCTGATGCCTTTATCGGGTCTTTGAGGGTGAGCATTGCGGGTGCCGAAAAGTTGGAAAGGAAGCTGCGGAGCCAGATGGCCGAGCCGGTTGGCGGGCTGTCTCCGGCCGCCAGGGACGTCGTGGCGTCTCTGTCGAAAGCTTCTAACCTACCGGAAGGCTCTGACGAACGTCGCGCGCTTGAAAGGGCGGCGATCGAAGACAGTGAAGCGGTCGGTCAACTGCGGGGTCTAGCGCGTGAGATCAGGGCACGGTTTGGTGACAGCAGCGGTGTGCCGGACCGAGACATGATCGCGCGTGCTATGCCGGATCTTTCTCCAGAAGAAAGATCGGGTATCTATCATGATGCCCGCCAGGTCTGCGCTGCCTATGACAGGTGTGTCGAGATCGATCGGACACAACGGCGCGAAATTCGTCTTGAGCACGCGAAGTCGCAGTATCATTCGATTGGGAGATAAGCGCTCCAAAATCGGCAAGAATGGTGACTAATCGCCCTTTTGTTCTCTTGGATGTTGCATCAAGGCGGCCAGTGTGGTGAATTGCAGATGTAATACGCTGCATTTTCCGCACCGCAAGAGGTTTCCCCATGCGCATCGCGATCAGCCTGGCACTGGCTGTGCTCGCTGGCTGTACCAGCACAAGAGACATCCCGTCGGATTCCCCTACGATCAATTACATCGACAACCAAGTCCATCTCGTTCGAAGCGAATTGAACGACGCAGCGCTCTATCAAAATGTCCTGGAACCGCGCGCAACGAATACGGTTGAGGTGCGCAATCCGGAGATTGCCCAAGGTCCGCTTATGAAGATCGTTGATGCCGAATGGCAGGGAACATTGGATGAGCTGACAACGCGGGTTGCCAGCGAAGTGGACTATAGCGTGTCAGCGTCCGGGGAAAGGTCCGGCGCTCCGATTTTGATCTCGACCAATTTCTACAATCTGACGGCTTTGGGATTGCTTCGGGAAGCCTACGGACAGGCGAAGGGGCGGGCGCGCCTTGTGATCGATCAGGGCGCCAGACATATGACGATCTATTACGCTCGCCCTGAGCAAAGCCCGATCCCGCATCAGGAGGACCTCAAGCCGTGAGCCAGCCCCTTTCTCACCGTCGCCTTCGTGCCATGACGCTGACAGGCATTCTTATGGCCGCGCTTTTGTCTTCATGCGCAACAATGAAGGACGAAACCCCGGAACCGCCGCCCATCCCGCAGCTCGGCGGCCCTGACGACCTCACCAGTCCGAGATATGCGCCTTTGTCCTACAAGCAGTTTGCTTCCCGGGCCAAACGCGGAAAACTTGGCGGGACCGAGGTTGAGGAGCAACGCTATTCGGTCCTTCGGGACGCTGCCCTTGCCTATGGGGCACAAGCAGGATTTGAGCGGCGCAGCTGGGAGATCATGAACGATCTGGAGCGTGAATCGGTCAAGCTCTCTGAAACCTTCAATTTCAACCGGGTCGCGTTCAAGGCGCCGCGGGAAACAGGCTACGTGTTGCCGCCGGTGATCACCCGCGCAACGGCTGCGATCAACGTCACCGACAACGGCCGCAAGAGCGTTGCCGCCGACGAATACTACCGCATCGAGGAGCCCGGCCGACTGGTCGCCATTCTGCCGACCTGGCGCGACTATCTGGTGTTGCCGCTCGATACGCCGCGCGAGCCTGACGATCGGCTGTTGCCGCAGGATGCTGATGAAACGAAAATCTGGTCGCAATATCTCGATGAAGGCTGGGCGCAAGGTGTGCAACAGGCCGATGCCGCTTTACAGGAAAACATGAACCTGTTGCGGCGTGACTATCTCGGGATGGTCGAGTATCGCAAGGCAGTGGAAGCCGGCCTTATTACCAACCTCGTGCTGAAGTCGAGCGAGACCCGCGCGGCCGGCGACGTCAACGAGCTCTATATTGGCGAGCGCCGTGTCGAGATCGATGATGCCGCCCGGTTTGTTAAAAACCCGGCCCGATGGAAGCCAATCCAGAGACGTTTTCAGGTGGCGAAGTAATGCCGGCGGTTGATCTATCGAATTTGACCGAAGACGCCTATGACCCACAGGAGCCCTATGCTCGCGTCCTGAACCATGAGCCGTTGCGCTTTGACGGCGATATGGAGCCGTTTCAGCAGTTGCTGGTCGGGGCCTCGATCAAAGGGGCGTCGGACATCAGGATACAGACCGACAGTCGTATCCGGATCAAGATGCACGGCACGCAGCATTTTGCGACGGCAAAGCCACTGAACGCTTCCGAGGTCTTGAGTATCCTGAGCCATATGTGGCGGTCGGAAGATGCGTTCAGCATCCTGCGTCAAGGGCGGCCCCTGGACTTCTCGTTCGAGGTTCCGATTGATCGTCACCGGCGTCAGCGTTTCCGCGTAAACGCCAAGGGCGTGATGAAAGGGGCTGGCGACGGCATTTCCATGACGATGCGGCCGTTGCCGACAAAGACGCCAACGATCGATGACGTCGGCCTCGACAGTGAGGTGCGCCCGTACATGTCGCCTCAGCATGGCATTGTCGTGGTCGCCGGCGCGACCGGCCAGGGAAAGTCCACGACGCTTGCCGGGATCACGCGCTTTCATCTTGAAAACACGGCTGATCCGAAAGCGATCGTCGATCTGCAGGCGCCTATCGAGTTCACCTATTCAGACGTGCTGACGGATCACAGCGACTGTGCATCCTCCATCGAGCAGTCGGAAATCGGCGAAGGTCGCAACCTGCCATCTTTCGGCGACGGGGTGTGGGCGGCGCTGCGCTGTGCGCCTGATATTATTTCGCTGGGCGAGGCCCGAGACAAAGCCTCCCTCGAGGGTTGCCTGGAGGCCAGTCTGACCGGCCACTTGGTGTACACCACCACGCATGCCGGATCGGTGGCGGAGGGCTTGCGGCGCATGGTCGTGAACTTCCCGGCCGAAGAACGCGATGCGCGCGCGTTCGACCTGATCACGTCGCTCCAGCTCTTTGTCGTTCAGCACCTGGTCCGCACCAGCGACCATCGCGGCCGAGTACCATTGCGCGAGTATCTGCTGTTTGACGACTATGTGCGCGATCAGTTTGTCTCGGCGCCTATCGGGGACTGGCCGAAGGTCGTGAGCCGTCTGATGCAGGAGTCGGCCGACCGCGTTCTTGCCCGCTCCATGCATGATGCGGCCCAACAGAACGTCGATGAGGGCAAGGTTTCGTATGACGACGTCAGGCGATTGCTGCCGCGCCACTGACGGCCGCCGATCAGGAAGGAGGAAAATATGCAAATTCCAAAGTACCTTCGCCCCGTCCGGGATCAGAAGAACTATGAGGCCGGCGTCGGAGAACGTGCTGTTCGAAAGCTTGTCTATTGGCCAATCATCTTGCTTCTATGCTTGCCAGCCGCCGCCGTGATGGCGGCTGTTGCTCTATCCTTCGGCCTGTTGTTCTTGAAATTTCTGAACATCATTGAGACTGCTATTACAAATCATGACTGGCTTATGCTGTTTTTGATCGCTCTCGCCGCAGCGGCTATCCTGTCGCTATGGAAGCTCGCCTACGTGATCCATCGGTACTTCATTCTTTAATTGGCATTTGCAGAATGGGTGATGGTCCTCACTCTATTCAGATTCCATAGTTGGCCTGGTTTTGGAATGACCGGAATGGGGCCGTAACCTGACAGGCACCTTGTTGGAACGAACTCAGGAAAGCGGACGTTCCGCGTTGACAGGAGCGGCGTCATTTTCGGCCCTTAGCTGCCGTTCGTGTCCATCGCAGTGAAAGGCAGCACTGAGCCCAGAGTGACGAATGCTGCACGATGGGCGAATGTCGATTACCGACCTCATTACGCCGGCGTGCGCGTCATCTGTAAGCGACAAGCTGGCCCCATCTGGCCGAGTGGTCTGGCGTTGAGATAACAGTATCAGACATATTGAACTGCAGTGAGCTTCTATGTCTGCGCCTGGTCCTGAAACTAGAACTTTCCATATGATTGAAGCTGTCGCCGGCCGCTTCGAGGGTGCGCCTCGGCAGCTACGTCGACGCTGGTCTGATGATTTTAAGGCCCAAGCCGTGGCGGAGGCGCTCGAGCCAGGAGCAAATGTTTCGGCAATCTCGCGTCGACTGGACATCCATCCATCCCAGCTCTTTGGCTGGCGTCGTGCAGTCCTGAATGCCCGGGCGGGTTTGACGGAACCGACACGTCGTGAAGCTGCAGTGACAGAAGCCAGCGACACATTGATCGAAGTTGTCATCGGCGAGGCGGTCATACGTGCTCGGGCAGATGTCAGCGAAGCGCACTTGCGTCGGGTTATCCGTGCGGTGCGTTCGTCATGATCCCTGCGGGTGTGAAGGTCTTCCTTGCCAGCTATCCCGTCGACTTCCGCAAGGGACCGGACGGTTTGCTGTCTCTGGTGCGGGATGCCGGTAGCGATCCGTTCAACGGCGCGCTGTATGTCTTCCGGGCCAAACGTGCGGACAGGATTAAGATCGTCTGGTGGGACGGGTCCGGCGTGTGCCTTTACGCCAAGCGGCTGGAGAAAGCGCAGTTCTGCTGGCCCCGCATCGGCCATAACCGGATTCATCTCAACCATGCTCAGCTTCTGGCTCTCATCGATGGCATGGACTGGAAGCGGGTTCGATCTCGGCCTGTCAGGCCACCGGAGATCGTTGGATAAGGTCCTGCGGCGAAGTGAATCACCAGCCTGAAAAGGCAGGAAAACCGGTAAAAAGTGTGCTCTGGTAGCTCCATGACACCGCCCGCCCTCCAGCTTCCTGATGACATTGAAACGCTGAAAGCGTTTGCGCTTGCTATGGCAGAAAAGGCGGCGCGCGCCGACGCTCTGGAAGCCGAGGTTGCCAATCTCAAGGCGCAAAACGCCGATGCCGATGAGCGCATTGGGCCGCTGATGCAGATCCTGAAAGCGTTCGATCGTGCCCGCTTCGGTCGGCGATCGGAAAAGCTTGGCTTCCCCGCCGCCGACAACGAACAGCAGGCTTTCGTCTTCGAGGAAATCGAGACCGGCATTGCTGCGATCAAAGCCGGGCTCAACAAGGGCCACGAGCGTGCCGGTGGCAAGCGTCCGCCGCGGCCGCGCAAAGGCTTCGCCCCGCATCTGGAACGGGTCGAAGTGGTGATCGAGCCGGAAGAGCTGCCGGAGCATGCCGGCAGGCAGAAGGTGCTGATCGGCGAGGATGTCAGCGAGCGGCTGGATGTTGTGCCGGCGAAGTTCCGCGTCATCGTCACCCGCCGTCCGAAATATGCCTTCAGAAACGAGGACGGCGTCGTCCAGGCGCCGGCGCCGGCACACATCATCGAGAGCGGCATTCCGACAGAGGCGCTTCTGGCGCAGATTGCCGTCTCAAAGTATGCCGATGGCCTGCCGCTCTATCGACAGGAGGCGATCTACGCCCGCGACAAGGTCGAACTCGACCGCAGGCTGATGGCGCAATGGATGGGCAAGCTCGGCTTCGAGCTGGAAATCCTCGCCGATTACATCCTTGTCGAGATAAAGAAGGCCGAACGGGTCTTCGCCGACGAAACGACGTTGCCGACGCTTGCTCCAGGTTCGGGAGCAACGAAAACAGCATGGCTGTGGGCCTATGCCAGGGATGATCGTCCGTTCGGCGGCAGCGGCCCGCCGATGGTCGCCTACCGCTTCGAGGACAGTCGAGCCGGCGAATGCGTTGCCCGCCACCTGAATGGCTATCACGGCATTTTGCAGGTCGACGGTTATGCCGCCTACAACAAGCTCGCGAGATCTGACGGTGGCAATGGTGGCGTCACATTGGCTGGTTGATGGTCACACAGTCGGCGCAAGTTCTATGAGCTACATGTCGGGAAAAGCTCCGAGGTAGCAACGGCGACGGTCGAACGGATGGCAAAGCTCTGGCAGGTCGAGGAGGCCGCTCGAGGTCAAAGTCCCGACGCCCGCGTCGCGGTGCGTCAGCAAACCTCCGCCGTAATTGTCTCTGAGCTCTTCGATCTCTGGCACAAGACCCTGCCACGGATATCCGGAAAATCGAAGCTCGCCGAGGCGATCCGCTATGCGACCACGCGCCGCGCCATCTTTGAGCGCTTCCTGAGCGACGGCCGCATAGAGCTGGACTCCAACATCGTTGAACGGGCAATCCGGCCGCAGGCCATAACGCGGAAGAACGCGCTGTTTGCCGGCAGCGACGGCGGCGGAAGAAGCTGGGCGACGATCGCTACGCTGCTGCAGACGGCAAGAATGAACAATGTCGATCCGAATGCCTGGCTTACCCAGACCCTCGAGCGCATCGCCAACGGTTGGCCGAGCAGTGAAATCGACGCGCTTATGCCGTGGAATTACGACGCCTGAACGGCCTCGGCTTGCCGCTTACCGTCATCTCACGGATCAGATCATTTGTCTCTGGTCTCGTCGTTTGGTGCCGATATCGAAGGGCCAAAACAGTTCTTGATATTTCAAGGCCATCGATGGGTTTCGACACAAGGCCCATGTCCGAAGGAATAGCGGTGGCTGGCAGGATCACCGCACCTGACCCTTGCCGAGCAAGTTCAACTAGCCAATCCACGCGATTTGACCGATAGGCCGCGTAGAGTTCGTGACCATGATCCGCGCAGGTCGCATGCAAAGCATCCCGCATTTCGCAATTTAGTCGGTCAAGCATGTCAGTTTTAGCAAGAGTCGAAAGAGAAATCGCATCTAGTTCAGACAACGGGTGCGACTTTGACACCACTACCTTGTAGTCCTCATCATAGAGATGATCTATACGATAGAGGTCTTCGCTGACCTTCTCTGCTGTGACGACAACGTCAAATTCACCATCTCGCAACCCAGCAAGAAGCTCAGAAGATGACGCAACGATCAGTTCGATTTCGGCTTGCGGCAATCGCGTACGAGTACGCTCCAAAGCTGCCGAAATCCTGTTGTGGCCAATCGTTTCGCCGATACCGACAGAGATTGGAACCCGCTCCAAGCGCATATGACGGACCGCCTCGGCCTTAGCCTGTCGCGTCTCATCATGAACCGTCTGCAACCTTGGCTGCATGAGTTTTCCGAGTGCCGTAAGCCTGCATCCCGCACGGTCCCTGACAAACAGGTCACCTCCAAGCTCGTCTTCAAGTTTCTTGATCGCAGTCGTCAAGGAAGGTTGGGAGACATTGGAGGCACTGGCCGCATGGGTGAAGTTCCGGTGCTCGCAGACAGCGAGAAAATACCTGATCTGGTTCATTTCCATCGCCGCATTCTCCGTCACATTTCGGCTCAGGTCATCAAAACAACTTCTATAGCCCATGTCTATCAAAGAATAGAATTTCGGAATTGGAGCCCGGCGCATCCGGCATGGGACAAGAGTGCATCGAAACCAAACACGATGCACTTCAAATCAGGGGACGACCATGAAAACGCAAATCCTTCAGACATTCGCCGCACTGGCTCTGATCACAACTTCTGCAACTGCACAGGA
Organism: Martelella sp. NC20; assembly: GCF_013459645.1. Lineage (NCBI taxonomy): Bacteria > Pseudomonadati > Pseudomonadota > Alphaproteobacteria > Hyphomicrobiales > Aurantimonadaceae > Martelella > Martelella soudanensis. The sequence goes on along the minus strand of NZ_CP054863.1, from coordinate 89,205 downwards.
CAACCCAATGGAAAATCACACTGCCAGCTACATCGCCATGCCCGCCGCCGAAGGCCAGACCGGAGCCTTCGCGGAGTTTCTGGCTGGTGCCGCACCTATCGTGGGAGAAACAGAGCCGGGCACTGTATTTTGGTTTGCTCTGCAAGCCGACGATACGCTCGCAATCTTTGACATCTTCGTAGATGAAGAAGCACGCGACGCTCACTTCTCAGGAGCGGTTGCTGCGGCTTTGAACCAAAACGCCGACACGTTGGTCGACGGAGGATGGGACGACGGTGTTGTCGCGAATATCAACAACTCCGATGTCCTGTCGGCAAAAGCGCCGGTTGATCTCTACACGGCAACGACCGCAACTTACATCAAGCTCGAAGCTGCTCCAGGTAAAGGCCCCGAATTGGCAGCCTTGCTGACCGCCGCCGGCCCCATCGTCGCAGATACCGAACCCAAGACATTGTTCTGGGCGGCGCTGCAGATTGACGAGAACAACTTCGCCATCTTCGACATTTTTGCCGACAACTCTGGCCGCGAAGCGCACTTTGCCGGACAAGTCGCCGGACTCCTGAATGAAAAGGCTTCAGAATTGGTCTCAGGCGGATGGGACGACGGTGTGGTGGCAAACGTTCACAATTTCGACATCCTCGCTACCAAGTAATCTCGAGGTGACTTGAGAAAGAAGTGCCCGGTGAAACCCATCGGGCGCTTTGCTGTTTGAATTTAGATTCACGCCAAAGCGGCCGTTCGAGTAACCGCAGCGAAAGCCGCTCCGTCCGCTCTGCAGACCTTCATGTCATCCAAGCCGAACTTCCGCCCTCCTCCCTATCAGGACGTTGCTGCCGAGCGAGGCCAAGGGCTGCTTACGGGAGCTTGGTTCCAAATGGGGAACGACCGGAAAGGGGGCGCATATCCGCCGTGGTTAGTTCGTCGGCTTTCACCATCCTGATCAGCCCATGTGATTGGGCCTGCCGACGCAGACTCGGCTCCTTATTGCTTTTGCCTGAAGCGGGATGGGACACTGCCTGTTGCACGGCGAAACATTGCAGCGAATGAGGCGGAACTGTCATAGCCGAGGTCGAATGCAATGTGGGTCACCTGGTCACCTGCGGATAGCCGGGAAATGGCTGCCAGCACACAGGCCCTGCTACGCCACTCCACGAAGCTTAGGCCTATGCCTGCGCGAAATACCCGGGTGAAATTGCGTCTGCTCATATTCAGGGCTGCACACCAGTCGTCTAGTTTTGCATGGACATTCGGCGCGGCGCTGAAAGCCAGGCAGTGGCTCCGCAACGGTCCCACAGGCGGCAATGGAAGCGTCAGCGGAACGATAGGTTGCCCGGCAATTTCCAGCAATACCAGTTCAGACATAAGTCTTCGCTTGCTCTCCTCAGTCCCGGTTGTCGCCGCAAGCGCATCAAGCAGGGCTCTGAGAAGCGTCCCCACCTCGAGAACAACGCAATGGCGAGGCATCTGAGGCAAGAGCGCGGGCTTCAGGTAGAGACTGCGCATATTCACCTCGCCGACCATTGTGACTTCGTGTGGTGTCTCAGCCGGGATCCAGAGCGCAGCATCGGGCGGCATCATCCACAGGCCAGACTGCGTCGTCACGATCGCGGTTCCGGTGAGTCCATAGAGGAGTTGCGAGCGCTCATGACGATGCTCTTCCAGATGGCTGCCACCGGCATATCGCCGTCCGAGGGCAATAATGTCCTCTGGTCCGGTGATGTCTTCGGTCATGGCTCACTCGCGATGTTTTTTGGCTCATCATAGATATCATACCGAACGGGCGCGGGCAAGAACACCGGGAACCAACGGGAGTTTCCAATGTCCAGTCAAACGACGGCTTCTGTGCGGGAGCATGGTGAAGGCCGTTTCCGGCTTTCCGGCATCGCCGCCTCGCACTTTCTCAACGATCTGATGCAGGCCTTGCTGATCGCAAGCTATCCGCTGTTACGCACGGAGCTTTCCCTCGACTTTCTGCAGATCGGCATACTCAGTCTGACTTATCAGGTCACGGCTTCGGTGCTGCAACCGATCGTCGGCACATTGACGGATCGTCGTGCGCAGCGATGGAGCCTCGCTTTCGGAATGGCGCTGAGCGGCGTTGGCATCCTGATGCTCGGCTTGGCCGGGAGTTACACGCATCTCCTGATTTCCAGCCTGTTTCTCGGTCTCGGGTCTGCGGTCTTTCATCCCGAAGCGGCTCGGCTTGCGCGCAAATGGGCACGCGAAAAAGTTGGCTGGGGCCAATCACTGTTCCAGCTCGGTGGCAGTCTCGGCACCATGGCGGGACCATTGCTGACAGCGGCGATCATACTACCCTATGGTCAGGGATCGATCACCTGGTTCCTGCTCGTTGCCTTGATCGGCGTATTTCTGACTGTGCGGATCACTGCAGCAGAACCGGAGCAGACAGCTCATGCGGCGAGGCAATCGTCCGGCGACTCGGTTGGTCGACAAACGTCACCCGCTGCGCGATCGGCAGGCCAACTCACGCTCCTGTTTGTTCTCGTCTGCGCGAAATACATCTATATCGCCTGCTTCAGTAGCTTCCTGGTTTTCTATTTGGAGGCGACACTTGGCTTTCCAGCTTCGAAAGGGCTTATCGTCCTGTTTGGCTTTCATGCGGCCGTTGCTGGAGGGGGGCTCGTTGGAGGCGCCTTCAGCGACCGGCTCGGAACCGCGCGCGTCATAGCCTTTTCGTTTTGGGGGGCTGCGCCCTTCGCACTGGCTTTTCCCTATTTGGGGCAGGTCGGGGCGATAGCGGCGGCAATCACGGCGGCTGCGGTCATCGCCTCGGCCTTTCCCGCGATCATTGTTCACGCCCAAAGTCTGGTGCCAGCACGTATAGGAATGATCTCCGGGCTTTTCTACGGCACGGCGTTCGGTGTCGGAGGCCTTGCCTCTGCCGTATTCGGCTGGCTGGCAGACGCTACCAGCGTCCACACCATCTTCGTCTGGTCTGCCTGGCTGCCACTGGCCGGTGTCCTGACGGTTCTCCTCCGCAACTCCAAGCCGACGCGAAGTGACGTCTGTGGGTTTCCTGGCCGCAAGAGCAAGCATTGCCCCAATTAATGTCGGCCTATCCGCGTTCGCCAAATCCAGTCTCATGACCGAATAGGCGGCGCGAAGCCGCCTTCAGAGCGTCCGCTGTGCTCCAGGTATATGATTCATTCTGATGGACTGCTTCAGGTCTTAATCAGATATGAACCGACAACCCGTTCACTGAAGTCCCTGAACGGTTGACCGCTTCGCTTTATGTGAGCTGAATGCTTTTCTGGAAACCGTCAAAAGGGCTTACCATCAATGCTATGTACCTCGCCACATTGATCATCGCGAGATGCACAACCGTCGAAACTTCAACCCGTTACGACAATAGCAAGACGACCAGCTCACTCCGGACACACGAAGCGCGCAGCCCTTTCTGCGCGAAGCGCTTCCTTGAACAGTTCGAAAGCCGTCGTGCCGTGCCGATCAGGATAATAGAGGTGGTATCCGGAAAACGGCTCGCACCAGGGCTCCAGCAGACGGGCAAGACGGCCATCGGCAACCGGCGCCGCCACCAGATCCTCCACGATGTAGAGGATGCCGAAACCCTCGAGAGCAGCAGCAACCAGCAGGTCGCCGTCGTTGAAGACCGGCCCGCGACCTGGCTTGACCGTCACCGCGCGGCCGTCGCGATCGAATGACCAGGGCGACAGCCTGCCATGCGCGTCGGCGTAGGCGATACAGCGATGGGCGGTGAGATCGGCCGGCTCCATCGGCGCCGGATGATCACGCAGATAGCTGGGGGCTGCCACCACCGCGACACGCAGCGGAGGCCCGACCGCGAGCGCGATCATGTCCTTCTCTAGCCGTTCGCCGAGCCGGATGCCGGCATCATAGCGGCCCGCCACGACATCGGTCATATCGTCCTCCACGCTCACCGCCACCTCGATGCCCGGGTGGCGACGCATGAAGGCGGGAAGCATTGGCCACAAAACCGTGCCCGCGGCGTGTTTGCCCGTCGTGATCCGGACAGTGCCGATCGCGGCCCCGCGTGCTTGGGTTAGCGCCTCAAGCTCGTCGTCCAGCCCGGCAATAGCCGGTGACAGGGTGGCGAGCAGGCGCTCGCCGGCGGCGGTGGGGGCAACGCTGCGCGTTGTGCGGGTGAGCAGGCGAAAGCCGAGCTGGTCCTCCAGCCGCTTCATGGTCTGGCTCAATGCAGACTGGGTGACGCCGAGCCGTTGCGCGGCTCGGGTGAAACTGCGGTCGGAGGCAATCGCCGCGAAGATGGCGAGGTCGCCGAACTGGTCCGGACGCATTGATAATTCCTGCTACTGGGGCCTATTACTCATTAGGCTGTTACACTGATCCATTAGCATAGCTACATAATCGACAACAGTACAACAGCAAGGAGACGACGATGTCAAAGGTTTGGTTGGTGACCGGGGCGAACCGGGGACTTGGACGCGAGATCGCGCGCGCGGCACTTGATGCCGGCGAAACGGTGGTGGCGACGGCGCGTTCCGCCGATGCGGTGCGCGGTGCCTTCGGGGAACACGATCGTCTACACGCCCTCGCGCTCGATATCACCGACGCCGAGGTCGCCAACGCGGCGGCCGACGAGACCGCGGAGCGGTTCGGCGCGATCGACGTGCTGGTCAACAATGCCGGTTATGCCGAGCTGGGTTTCTTCGAGACCTTTACCGACGAAGCGGTGCGGCGGCAGTTCGAGGTCAACCTGTTCGGCACGATGAACGTGGCGCGCGCGGTCGCCCCCCACATGCGTCAGCGCCGCGCTGGCCTCATCATCACCATCTCGTCCGTCAGCGGGCTGGTCTCCAATGGCGGTGGCGCGGTCTATTCGGCGTCGAAATTCGCGGTCGAGGGATGGATGGAAGGTTTTGCGCAGGAACTGGCGCCGCTGGGCGTCCGCTCGCTGCTGGTCGAGCCGGGTATGCTGCGCACCGACTTCATGGACGGGAAATCGGCGCGCTTCGGCAGCATCGACATTCCGGACTATGCCGAGGCGATCGCGCAGTATCGCGCGTTCGTCGACGGCGCAAACGGCAACCAGCCGGGTGATCCGAAGCTGCTGGCCGCGCGGATCGTGGCGCTTGCGTTGCAGGACGAGGCGCCATCGCGGTTCGTGTTCGGAGATGACGCCCGACAGTGGGCCAACGCAAAGGTCGATCAGTTGCGGCAGGAGATCGCCCGGTCGGCCGAGTGCGATTGATGCGGCACTTGGACGAAACCGCGGCGCGGGCGATCGAGGTTGCCTTCGCCTGCACGTCGGCGGAGCGTTACGCCCGGGAACCCAAGACGGCGTCGCGCCACTTCGTGCGGGGCCGCTAAGCCACTTTCGTCCCATGATCCCGGTTTTGTACGATCCTTGCGACCTCCGCGTTGTGGTGCGTTCCCCATTCGCATAGCGGTGCGAGTAGCTGGGCCAAGCTTCGGCCAAATTCGGTCAATTCATATTCTACGTGCGGCGGCACTTTTTGGAAATCGATGCGGCGAAGGACGCCGTCGTCCGTCAACTCCTTCAGATGCTGGATCAGCATCTTTTCGCTCACATTGGTGATGAGCCTGCGCAATTGACCGGTGCGTTTCGGGCCGCCGGCGAGATGATAGACGATAAGCGGCTTCCACTTTCCGCCGAGGATGGCCAGCACCGCTTCCAGGCCGCATTGGAAATGCGTCTCGCTCATTGTGATCTCCCAAATTAGATACTTACAAAATAGTGGGTACTGGAACGAAAGTCTGCAACGTCTTAACTGGGTCGGACGATGATGTCGACGCCCAACGCGTACGATGATCGCCGCGCCAACATAGCGGGATGCAGATTTACAGGAGGCCACCATGAAATTCCGATTTATAGGAGCGGGCGTGGTCGCGCAGACGATCGCGCGCCACCTGCTGCAATTCGGTCACGAGGTCCTGCTTAGCAACAGCCGCGGGCCTGACACGCTGGCCGATGTTGTCAGCCGTCTGGGTCGGGGGGCGTCCGCAGGCGCGCCGCAACAGGCCGCCGATCAGGACGTGGTGGTGCTGAGCGTCGCGTGGGCCCGCGTTCCTGAAGCGCTCGCTGCGATCCCGGACTGGTCCGGCCGCACCCTGATCGATGCCACAAACCGGATCAATCCCGACAATCCGGGAGATCTCGGCGACCTCTCGGGCCCCACATCGAGCGAGATCGTTGCCGAACAGGCGGCGGGCGCCAGCGTGATCAAGGCGTTCAACACAATTCCCATGCAGTGGATCGCTGACGCTTCGCCCGAAAAACCGAAAACCGTCCTGTTCATCTCGGGCGACGATGCCAGCGCGAAAACAGCGCTGGGCGACGTGCTCGAACAGGTCGGCTTCGCCGCTGTCGATCTCGGCACCCTAGCGATCGGCGGCAGGCAACAGCAGATCGGTGGTCCCCTGGCGGGTCTCAACCTGACCCTCAAAGATCGGTTCGTGCTATGAGAGCGCTTGGTTATGAAAAAGCCCATGCTCTCGATGCCTATGGGATCGAGGAGATGGACGTCGCCGAGCCGGAGCTGCGGGATGCCGATCTCCTGGTCGAGATCCGAGCGGTCGGGGTCAATCCGGGCGAAGCCCTGATCAGAAGCACGCGCAGCGCAGATCCGGGTGGGCGCGTCATTCTGGGCTGGGAATTTTCCGGCGTGGTGCTTCAGGTCGGGCCGATGGCAACAGGTTTCTCCGTCGGTGATCGCGTGATGGGCACCGGCGACGTTACTCGCGATGGATGCTGGGCAGAGCGCCTTGCCGTCGACCACCGTGTCGTCGCCAGGATCCCCGATCGGCTTGCTTTCGTCGATGCCGCTTCCTTGCCCATCGGCGGCCTGACGGCATGGGAGGCGGTGTTTCGCGATCGCGATACGCTGCCGTCCGGCGTTGACAGCGTGCTCGTTATCGGAGGCGCCGGCGGTGTGGGTTCCATGGCGATCCAGTTGCTGAAAGCCAGGACCGACGCATTTGTCATTGCCACCGCTTCACGGCAGGAATCCAAGGATTGGTGCGCAGCGATGGGGGCCGACCTTGTGGTCAATCACCGCCAGGACCTAACAGCCCAGCTCGATACCGCAGGGATCGAGCAAGTGGATATGGTGTTCTCGACGGCGGGAACCGCTCGAAACCTGAGCCAGATCGCCGGGCTATTGCGGCCCTTCGGGCACCTGACGGCCATCGATATCGCTCCGCCGTCCGACGTAAGCCCGATCGTGTCGAAATCCATATCGCTTCACACCGAAATGGTGTTCGCGAGGGTGATCAACGGCTTCGATCCGCAAAGCCAGAGCGCAGTTCTCGCCGAGATCGCCAGGCGCGTTGTCTTCGGTGAAATGCGCCCGATCGCTGCGGTGAGGCTCGATGGCCTTACAGCACAGAACATGAGGATCGCACACGAAAAACTCGAGAGCAGACGAACGATCGGAAAAATCGTGATCGTCGTCTGATCGATCCTATGCACGACTGTACGCGCAACGCAACCGCGCCGCACAAACCGCATCAACCGAAAGGAAAATCCATTGACCAGGATCCTCGTCACCGGCGCGACCGGCAATATCGGCCGCATGACCCTGCAACATCTTCTGAAACGCGTGCTCGCCAGCGATCTGGTCGGCCTTGCCCGTGATCCGGCCAAGGCGGCGGATCTTGCCGCCAAGGGGATAGAGATTCGCCAGGGCGACTATTTCGATCAAGAGGGGCTGGCACGCGCCTTCGAGGGAATCGACAAGGTCATGCTCGTGTCCGCCACAGCCTTTACCGATCGCAATACCCAGCACGACAACGTCATCAAAGCTGCAAGGCAGGCCGGCGTCGGGCATGTCGTCTTCATGCCGATCATCCGAAAGGCGGGTTCCGACTTCCACATGCCGCAAATCACCGAAGAGGACCGCTTCGTCGAGGAGCGCCTGAAAGCGTCCGGCCTAGTCTACACGCTGGTGCGTCATCCGCCATTTCTCGAGAATATTGAAAGCTATTCAGGCGGAGCACCCCTTGAGAAAGGCGTCCTTGCGCCTGCCGGGACGGGCAAGGCGGCTTACGCCAGCCGTGAGGATCTGGCAGAAGCGCATGCCGTGGTGCTGAGCGAAGGCGGGCATGCGTACAAGGACTACGCGCTCTGCGGCGGTCCGGCCGTGTCCTTCGCCGACATTGCGCAGATTCTCTCCGAGATCAGCGGCAAGGCCTTACCGTTCAACGTCCTTTCGGACCAGGACTACATCGCGCAGTTGATGTCGCTGGGCCTGCCCGAACCGGCTGCCGCTTTCGTGTTGAAGTGGGTGCAGGGCGTCAACGCCGGGGAATGGGACAGTGAGAGCGGGGATCTGGAAAAACTCCTTGGCCGCAAGCCGGTGACGCCGGCCGAATACCTGCGCGCAGGCCATACTCCCCGCCACCTTGAAACCGAAAACTAGTCCGGGAGAAAGCCAACGGTTTATGGATGTCGCGACTGGCGGGGTCCCGGAATTGCCAATGTCAGTTGCTAGCTGACCGATCCAACCAAATGAGGAGGTTCAGGAATGACATCGAATGTCATCGACCAGGTCGCCTTGGCTCTGTTTGCCAGCGATGGAATGAAGATCGCCGCCCCCGGCACCACAATTCAGCAATCCTGGGACAGGACGCCTGAAAAACATGCGCTCTACCGCGAGCGGGCGCTCGTGTTCCTGAAGGTGATGGGCGAACAGATGTCGGGGCTCGCCGATGCCGAAATCGCAAAACGTGATTAGCGAGAACGGCAGCGACCTGCAACGCATGCCTTCCCCCGTTTTCCAGCGGGTGATTGGCCTTCTGAATGCGCCGAAGCTGAGAAAGGAAAGAAATGAAAGTTCGCAGATTTGAACCCGCCGAGGCCGTTTTCGAACGCTCGCCCGGACAGGAGGCCGACATTTTTGCCGCCAACCTGGCGGATCAAGAGCAAGGAGGTCCGATCACGGTCGGATATGGCCGGTACGGGCCCGACCAGGTCCTGGAGACCGATATCGTCGTCGATGACGTCATGGTGGTCCTGAAAGGCAGGGTTTCGGTCGAAGCCGACGGCGAGACCATGACCGCGGCCCCCGGCAAAATTATCTATATGCCGAAGGGGAATGCCGTGATCATTCGCTCCCACGCGGAAGGCGCGCTGACCGCCTATGTCACCTATCCTCACTGGTCGGAAGCGGAATAGCATATATTGCGAATGAGGCCGGAGGCACGCTCCGGCCTTGGTCTGGTTGGAAACGACCTCTGCTAGCATCTGACCGAAGGTCACATCGTCTCCGAGACGCGGCCGCCAAGTGAAAGCAGCTGGCTAGCGCGCGGGGCCGTCCGCATTCCGAAACTCGTTCAAAACGAAATCGACATCCTTGTCGCCCCGGCCGGACAGGTTGACCAGGATAGTTTCCGAGGGCGGGCGGCGCTTTGCCAAATTGATCGCGAATGCCAGCGCGTGGCAACTCTCGAGCGCCGGTATGATGCCTTCCGATTTTGCGATGCGGAAGAAGGTGGCAATCACCTCTTCGTTCGAGATGGCCGTAACCTTCAAGTGGCCTTCCTCATGCAGCATCGCGATCTCCGGTCCGACCCCGGGATAGACGAGACCCGATGCGACGGAGGTCACGTTCGAAGGCGTCCCGTCTTCCTGCTGCAAAACGAGGGACTGTGCACCATGGAGCTTGCCGGGCGTTCCGAAGGAGAGTGTGGCGGCATGTTTGCCGGTCTCATTTGACGTACCAAGCGGTTCCACGGCATGGAGCGTAACGGCTGGATCGTCGAGGAAGCCTGAATAGAGGCCCATTGCGTTCGATCCACCCGCGACGCAGGCCACGACATGGTCGGGCAACTGCCCTTCGCTCAGAGACAGGAACTGACTACGCGCCTCTCGTCCCACGACTGACTGGAAATCGCGCACGATCATGGGAAAGGGGTGCGGCCCTATCGCCGAACCGATCGCGTAGAGGGCGTGCTCATGCTGCTCGATATAGGCGCTGAACGCGGCGTCGCTCGCCTCTTTCAGGGCGGACTGCCCAGCGCTTGCCGCGACCACCCGCGCGCCGAGGAGGCGCATGCGCCCGACGTTCGAGGCCTGCTTCGCCATGTCGACTTCGCCCATATGGATCTCGCAATCGAGACCGAAATAGGCGGCGGCAGAGGCCAGTGCGACCCCGTGCTGTCCCGCTCCCGTTTCAGCAATCAGCTTGCGCTTGCCCATCCTGTGGGCAAGCAGCGCGAACCCCACGCAGTGATTGATCTTGTGCGCACCCGTGTGGTTCAGGTCCTCGCGCTTAATGTAGATGCGCGCGCCGCCGACTTCCGCCGTGGTGGTCTTGAGAAAATGGACCGGCGTCGGGCGCCCCTGCAAACCGACCCGCACCGTATCGAGGTCATGCTGAAAGTCCGGCGTGTCTCGCAGCGACAGATAGGTTGATGTGAGTTCTTCAAGGGCCGGCCACACTTCCGGCGGATAATGATTGCCGCCAAACTGCCCAAAGTGCCCGGTGGCATCAGGGAATTTCATCAAATACGAAAGCTCATCTTGCTGCATCTCGGGAACCTCGGCGTTTGCGTGCCGACGTTACGCAACCCATCGCTTGGCGTATTGAACAGGATTTGCATAACGTGTTGGCTGCGGTCGGGCGCCGCTTTGGCAGTTCAATCCTGTCGGGGCGCCTGGTTGGTGCAAGCGCCGGCCTATCGTCGATATTTGCCAAGAGCGCGCGAGAATGCGCCGGGTGGCATGCCGTAGACCTTCTTGAATTCACGTGTGAAGTGGGCCTGATCGCTGAAATCCAGCATGAGCGCGACCTCACTGAGCGGAACGCCCTCGGTCATGAATTCCCTGGCCTTCGCCACCCGCACCTGGCGCATATAGGTCTGGGGGGCCATGCCCACCGCACTGCTGAAAGTCCGGACGAGATGGCTCTTGTGCACCCCCATTTCATGCGCGAGATCCTCGGTCCGCATCGCGCGTGTGCAGTTCCTCCGGATCAGCATGCAAGCCCTCTGCACGAGCGCCCCGACGCCTTCTTCCGCGGAATTTGTCGAAAAAACACACGCTGAAAGCATGCGTCGAAGCGAAACCTCGATGACTTTATCCTCAACCCTTGGAGCTTCCAGGACATCGACAAGCTCCCTTGTCGCCGAGCCCTTCCTGAGGAGGGACGTCCGGATGCTGAGAGGACCATCGCTGCGATCGATCGAAAGACACCGGACGAGGAACGCCTTGGATGGGTATAACGTGTCGTACTCCGCATCATCCTCACAGCAACGCGCCGCGTGAACCTCAAACGGATTGAAAAAGAAGACATCGCCCGCGCGGGCGGTCCCGCTCCATCGGGCCGATCTGATCTCAGCCGAGCCCCGCTTGATCGCCACGATCGAGTACGTGCTGTGGAAATGGGGATCAAAACGACTTGCGGTCGCGTGAACGCGCAACAGCTCAGGTTGCTTCTCGGCAGAGCTTTGGGATTTAAGCTGCGTCATCGAAAGCGTCCGGCTGGCGCCAAGTTCCAGAAGAAGAACTGAATTGATGCGGCGGATGCCCCCGCTTGGCAAGCCCTATTTCGGTCATTCGGCGCGGTGACATCTTCGTCCCAAAGCCCTCCCGAGGACGCTTTGCCGCCACATATGTGGCGCGCCCGCAATCTTTTGTCATCAAAGAAAACACTGACCCGCCGCGCCCTAGGTCACTGTGGGCCGACCTCCCAGGTTGTGCCGGTTCCCCCGGTACGTTTGTGTTTCATCGGAGCTTTGATGACAGATGGTAAAACGAGAACATTTCACTGCCACGGCAGCCGGGTTGACGGGCGTCGTTTCCCTGATCGGACTTGCGGACGGAACCTATGCGGCAGATTTCGCCGTCCGGGATGACCCGCCGCCCGCTATTTCCGGCCCGCAACCGCTCGAAAAAGATGCATTCGAATCCCGCTGGGAAGTCATCCTCGGCGGCGGCGTAACCTTCGAACCCGAGTATGAGGGCGGCGACAAGATGAAAATCGGGGGTATCCCGATCGTGTCGATCGGCTATGCCAACTGGCTTCAGCTTGATCCCGGCGGCCTGGCTGCCACCGTCTACAAGGATGGCGGCTTCACCGTCGATGCCCGTCTCGGCTATGAACCCGGACGTTCGGAAAAAGACGGAGCCCTGCTCAAGGGCCTTGGCGATGTCGACTACGGCATCACCACGGGGCTCCGGGCCGGTTATGAATGGGGAGCCTGGGAGATCTATGGCGCGCTCGACAAGACCATCCGCGGCAGCGAGGGGTTAAAGGGTGAGATTGGCGTAAACTACGGCTGGCATATGGGTGACAAGCTCGTTGTCGCGACCGGTGTCGCGGCGACGATTGCCGACAAGAATTATATGGACAGCTATTTCAGCATCAACGCCGCCCAGTCCGCAGCCTCCGGCCTGCCGCAGTACAAGGCGAAAGCCGGCCTGCAGCGCGTCGACTTCGACGTTTCCGCCACCTATTTCTTTGACGAACACTGGCTGATGCAGGCCGCCGCCGGTGTCGGGGTGCTTGTCGGCGATGCCGCCGACAGCCCGATCGTGAAACGCAAGGTGCAGCCGCAGGTCTCGCTTTCGCTTGGTTACAAGTTCTGATCACGCAGACCGCGGCGTTTGTTCATTATTGCGTTTCAACACGACAGCGAGCCCCTGCGGTTCGTTGTCGGGAAACGAGACCGCGCAGCCATGGTCGCGGACGTTGACTTCCACACAGGGTCCGCCGTCGCTCGGCGCGCGCATGAAAGATGCGCAACCGGCTCCCCATCTCGGCTGGAGCGCTTTATTGGGCCGCCCCAATGCATCCTTCGACGGGGATGACAAGCAGGGTCAATTCCGCCTGCCCTGCCCGGCCCACCGGCACGCGCGCAACGGGAAGGGGATCTTCTGGCAGGCACGAAAGGCCGCTGCCCTTTTTCGCCCACGCTTCCTCGCTGGCGACGATCACAAGGCCCCGCCTGCCGGCAAGACGCGGATCCGACCGTGTTGCAAATCCCCGCTTGTCCCTTCCCAGAACAAGCACGGGCGCGATTTCCCCCACCGCGAAATCCAGCTTGCCGGCCTCCGCCCAGTCCAGTCCCGCGACAGCAGGCCCATCCGGCCTGCCGACCCTGAGAGGCGTGAGGACCTTTGCCACCGGAGACCAGTCGATAAGGTCCTCGGTCGGATCATGCAGGGCGGGCACATTCAGCCGATGAAGCGCTCCCGAGCCGCCCAACGCGACTGCCGTTACCAAGAGCGTGAGCGTCAGGAGTGAGATCGTGATCGCATAGTGAATGGCCGGCCGGATGCGGCCGCTCAGCCTGGCGCCCAGCAATGGAAAGACGAACAGCCACCCCGGCATCGGCCAATGCGGGAACCCGGCACCGCTCCAGAGCGCCTGGAGCGTGGTGTAGCCGATGGCCGGAACGGCAAGGGCCACGCAAAACAGCTCTCTTTCCGTTCGCCCCTTTCGAAAGGCGTGAAGGGCCGACTGGACGAGCGGAATGGCGATCCAGGGGCCGAGCCAGACGATCTGCCCGAGAACCATGCGGGCAAAGGCAGAAGGCGCAAATTGCGGGCTGCCTCGCCCGGTCTGGAAACGCAACGACGCCCAATCATGCTGAACATTCCAGATCAGCACGGGCATAATAGCAATCAGACCCACGAAGCACGCGACATATGGACCCGCCGTTAACAACTGCCGCCGATGCCGTGTTGCGATCACGAAGAAGACGAGGCCGGCGAGTGTGAAGAGCGCGGAGTATTTAGCGAGACCCGCAAGGCCGAACAGCCCGCCCGCGAGGATCCACCAGATTATCGTGGGCTCTTTCTCCCCAGGGGACGGGAAAATGATCCTCACCATGACCTGAGCGCCGCACGCCAGAAAGAACATCAGAGGACCATCGGGCACGATCCAGGCGCCGGCAGAGACAAGAAAGAACAGCGAAAGGTTGAGGAACAGGACGGAAAACACCGCCGCCACGCCACCGAAGAGACGCTCGGTCAAGCAGAAGATTGACCACGAGGTCGCCGAAAACATCAGGACTGTGGGAATGCGGATCGCCCAGCCTGTTCCGAAGAGAACGCTGGCCGCGTGGGCGATCCAATAGTGCAGAGGCGGGTGGTCGAAATACGACAGCGCGAGAAACCGCGACTGGCCGATCGTATAGCTTTCGTCGATGCCAAAGCCGAGCGCATAGGCCCACACCAGTCGCACTAGCGTGAAGGCAAGCACGATCGCGACAGCAATTCGTCGCGGCGATGCGGAGAGCTCTCTGGATAGCGTTTGGACAAAAAAGGGGGAGTCGACCTGTTGTCTCTCGACGGCACGGACGTCCGCGTTGCCATTGTCCGGCTGAGCTGGCGTTGCCATCATGTAGGACTCCGGCGGAGAGGGAGAAAACCGGCTGTCATAGCGCGCCCGAACGATTCCAGACGAGCGCCTGCGTCACCAGATAGTTCCAAAGGCCGCTGACGAAGGCGCCGGCAAGACCCGCGACCCACCAGGGGCCGGCCACTGTGAACAGCGCCGTCGCGATACCGACATTGACCACCGCTCCAATGCCGCATACCGCGATATATAACAGCAATCCCTGGAAGAAGCCTCGGCCGCGCAACTGTTGGTCATAATAGGTCAACAGGTTGTTGCCGGAAAAATTGACGATCATGGTGATGATGGTCGCTATCGCCTGAGCGGCCGCGAAATTCACGCCTGCCACAAGAACCAGGATGAGCAGCGCCATGTGCACGCCCAGTCCGGCGGCTCCGATCAAGAGAAAGGACACCAGCCTGAGGGAGATCAGCCCTCTCGTTGCCTTGGTGAAAAGTAGCCCCAGGAATTGAAGAGCGACACGACGATCCATCTTGCTGTGTCCGGCCGAACGGGTGGCGAAGCGGTAGGGCAGTTCGGCTATACGGACATCCGGTTCCGCATTTGAAAGGATATCAAAAAGGATCTTGAACCCTCCGTTGCTCAGCCGGGGTGCCACCGCTTCGACCAGATCACGGCGCGTCGCGAAGAAGCCGCTCATCGGGTCGGTTGTCCGCGCCGTGATCAGACGTTGGGCAAGGAAAGTCCCGACCCTGGACATCGCGCTCCTGAATGGCGAGAGCGCCGTTTCCTCACCGGGCGCGCTGTATCGGGTGGCGATGGCGAGATCATTTCCGTCGCGTATGGCGGCGACCATATCCGGCAGGAGCCGGTGGTCGTGCTGGAGATCGGCATCCATGACCGCGACGATCTCGCCCTGCGCGGACAATATGCCCTCGATGCACGCACCAGAAAGCCCGCGTCGGCCGACGCGGCGAATGCAGCGTATCCGCGGCTCATAATGGCCTATGTCGCGCAGCACCTCCACGGTGCGATCGGCAGAATCGTCATCCACGAATATCACCTCCCAGTTCAGGCCGTTGAGGGTTGCGATCAGGTGGCCGACAAGCTTGCCGACATTATCCCGCTCGTTGAATGTCGGTATGATCACCGAAACGTCCGGAGCTGAGAGAAGCCGTTCTGTTTGGGCCCGAGCGGCTTGAAGGAACATTTCCATATGCTGACATCCTTGTTTGATTTGACGCGACCGTTCCACGCCGCCGCCGCTGGACGCGCCAACAACTCTTGCTGATCCGCAGGTTCGAATGTGCCTTGGGGAATTCCAGCGTTGCTCCGTCGCCATCACGCGCCGGTCTTCAGCCCCATTTTTCCGTGGAGCCAGAACATCAGCCAGCAGACGAGCAGCCATCCGAGCACGGCATCCGACAGAAAGTGAGCGCCCATGACGACGCGGTTCAGGGCAACGATGATGGAGAGCGGAACGATCACCGCAGCGGCGTATTTGCGGTAGGCGTCCGGCACGAACACCAGAACGGCCATGAACGCGGCCGCCGATGCCGCTTCCCCGGACGGGAAGGAGCAGCTGCTCTCGCACATCGATGCGAACTGCCATGCCGGCGTGAAATCCATCGCGCCGCCAAACTCGATCACATGCTGGGGCCTGGCCCGGCCGAAGAAGAACTTGAAGGCGTGGACCATGATGGCCGAACCCAGCGCGTAGGTGAGCAAAACGAAGAGGGCGCGCTTCGACGTCAAAGGCGCCGAACGCCTGACTGGTCTCGTCACCATCACGACGATCATCACGGGCACAACAAGGTAGGGAAGCATGCGATTGGCATCGCGGATCAGCACCAGCATTCCTTGGTCGGAAAGATAGAAGTGCGTACCGTCGGTGAAGAGCCGCGAAACGCCGAGGTCGATCTGCGGAAACATGACGAACAGCATGCTCGAGAGGAGGACCAGCTTTCCAAACACATGCGATGGCTGCAAAGGGGCGGAACGTCCTTGCGGAGGCCAACTGCCGTCAGCCATTCCATCAATGGGCCTGAGCGCAACGATCTTTGGCGAGGGAAGCCGGTTAACGTCCCTCGACGCTGAACTTGAAGTATGCACGAGGACCATCCTCTCAATAACTGGTTGTTGAACAGATTTTCATGCGGGGCTTGCGTCCGTTCGCCCTGCGCCGTGGGGCGACATGGCGACTGCAAGTCTCCCGTGCTCGCCGATGGCCAAGTCCGGACAGGCGGTTTCAATGCCTATCTTGTGCCACGACCCGGACCGCCGGGATGTTTGCTTGTGTGAAGTTTTGTGTCGGAGAATTTGAAAGCCGGGGGTTCTGAAACAAATCTTAATATTGCTTCAGCCAACGCGCATGCTGCGCCGTGCTATTCAAAAGCAGACAAAGTGCCATATGACGGTGAAGGAGCCGGAGCTTGTCGGACGCCTCTCGAATTCTGATCGTCGAGGACGACACACAGATCGCCGCGATGCTGCGCGATAGCCTTATCGAAAGCGGAATGATCGCGGAGATCGCCCGGGACGGCATCGCGATGGATGCACGCATGCGCGCATCCAGTTACGACCTGGTGATCCTCGATGTCATGCTGCCCGGCGAAAGCGGCCTCAGCCTCTGTCGGCGGCTGCGGGTCGCAACGAATATTCCGATCGTCATGCTGACGGCGGCCGATGCTGAAATTGACAGGATCGTCGGCCTCGAGATCGGCGCCGACGACTATGTCACCAAACCGTTCAGTGTGCGGGAGCTTATCGCCAGGATACGCGGCCTGCTGCGGCGCGCCGCCTTGCCTGCGCTGAAAGAGCCGAGACAAAAGCAATTGCGTTTTGACGGATGGCTCGTCGATCCCATTCGACGGCAACTCTTCGATCCGACCAACGCCCGCGTTGGCCTGACGACGCATGAGTTCGATATCCTGCTCGCCTTTTGCCGAAACCCGGGCCGCGTTCTGACGCGGGAGGAGCTCCTGGGCGTCACCCATGCCGGTCTGGCCGGCCCGATCGAGCGCAGCATCGATGTTCACATCAGCCGATTGCGGCAGAAGATCGAACATGATGTCCGCGACCCCGTCGTGATCAAGACCATACGTCTGGGCGGTTACATGTTTACCGCGACTGTCGAGGAACTATGAGGCTGAAGCGTTTCCTCCCCAACACGATTAGAGGCCAGATCACGCTCATCATCATCGTGGCGCTGATCGTGGTCACCATTGTCGGCAGGGTATTGGAGCAATGGGCACGGGATGTCGCGCCCGACATGGAAGATATCGTCACGCGCGTGGATACGATGGCGACCCTCCTGAAAGCGTCACCGCCGGACACGCGCGAAGCCATCCTGTCGGCATCGCGCGAGGCCGGATGGGATTTCTCGCTGGAGCCATTTTCGGTGAGCGAGAGTTTCACCGGACCGTCGGAACCGGAGGGCGTGCTGGCCATGGCCATCGACCTGCTGTTTCCGACCGATCACCTTCGCCCGCCGGTCGGCGGCTGGCGCACCTTCTGGAACGGGGAGAGAGTGATTGCGGCAAAGGTTGACGACGACACGCTTCTCATCCTTTCCGGCTTTCCGGATACCATCCTGAACAGCGCCATCCTCAACGAGGGGCCATATTACTCCGTCGCGATCGTCGTTCTGATCGCGTTCTTCTTCATCTTTGCCATTCGCGTCATCACCGAGCCGATCCAGCGGATTTCCGAAGCGGCCATGCATGCGGACATCGCCAACACTTCGGAGATTTTCGAAGAGCGCGGACCTGTCGAGATCGTGACGCTTGCCCATGCGCTCAATGCGATGCGAAGCCGGATACGGGTGATGGTCGAATCGAGAACACGCATGCTGCGCGGCATCGGTCATGATCTTCGAACCCCGTTGACCCGGTTGCGGCTGCGCGCCGACCGCATGGAGGAAGGACCCGTGCGCGATGGGCTGCTGTCCGACATCATGCGCATCGACGGTCTCCTGAACGAGGTCCTGAAATATCTCAGGGATGATTATGCCACCGAGCCGATACAGCGTGCCGATATTGCAAGCCTGCTGCAGACCGTTTGCGCGGAGTTCAGCGATGTCGGTTTTCCGGTCCGGTTCGAGGGCCCCAACCGGATGGTCATCGACTGCAAGCCAATGGCCATCATGCGCGCGGTCACCAACCTCTGCGACAACAGCGTCAAGTTCGCGACGGATGTCACCGTCAGTCTCAGAGACTGCAAGGCGGGCTGCGAGATCCGTGTCACCGATAACGGTCCCGGCATTCCGGAACATCTGAGAGAGCGGGTTTTCGAGCCGTTCTTCAAGGGCGATGAGGCGCGGTCCCATAAAAATGCACGAGAGGACAAGGAAGATTTCGGCCTCGGGCTCTCCATTGTCGCCGATATCGTCCACGCCCATCGCGGCGCCATCTCTCTTTCGGACAACACGCCGAACGGCCTGATTTTTCAAATCCTGATCCCGATCCGTGGCGACTCCGGGATCGCGAGCGAGGCGAAGTGACCTGCCCGCCGCTATTGGCCGGGACGAGCCAAACCCATCAATGTAAACATTGGAGCTGAAGCACATGAAGTCGATCGCGAAACCTCTTATGTCCCTTTCAACGGGACGCCGCACCTTTCTGAGCGGCGCGACAATCCTCGGCGTTGGCGCTGGGCTGTCGGCGCCTGCCATTATCTCCCGCGCTGCCGCGGCGGAGCCGTCGGTCATCGCGGATCGTGACCGGGACCTGCCGTTTATCGCCACGGAAGAGACCTACACCACCGACGAACTCATTGCGCTGAACGCGATCAACGACGAGCACGTCGCGTATCTGAAGGAAACCGGCCTCGACGAAATCGGCGCTGGCCGCATCGCAGCCATGGATGCGGCCGGGCTCAACGTTCAAATCCTGTCCGCGCATACGCCGGGCGTGCAGGATGTCCCCGGCCAGGAAGGCATTGATTTTGCGGTTCGCCTGAACAAGATGATCGCCGATGGTCCGATGAAGGCCTATCCGGGGCGGTTCCAGGCCTATGCAACCCTGCCGCTGCAGAACCCGGAAGCTTCAGCGGACGAACTGGAACGCGCCGTTCGGGAAGATGGCTTTGTCGGCGCCATGACCAATGGATTCATCGGCGAAAAATTTCTCGACCATCCCGATTTCGAGCCCCTTCTGGCGCGCGCCGAAGCGCTTGGCGTACCCATTTACCTGCACCCAGGTTTCCCGCCGGAAGCCGTCTTCAATATCTACTACCATACTGTGCGGCCGGGCTATGACCAGGAGTTCCAGAATTACATTTTCAGCGGTTCGGGATATGGGTGGCACCAGGAGGTGCTTACGCAATGCCTTCGGCTCGTCCTGACGGGCGTGTTCGACAGATACCCCAAGCTGCAGATGATCATTGGCCACATGGGAGAGGGTCTTCCATTCTACTACGAGCGGATCGTGGGCGATATGAGCGAGTCGACCCAAGACGCGCTGAACAAGCCCCTCGGGCAATATTTCAGCGACAATTTCTGGTACACGACCAGCGCATTCTTCCAGGACGAACTGCTTCATCTCTTGCTGAGATACATCAGCGTGGACCGGGTGATGTTCGGGATCGATTACCCGTTTGCAGACATGAAGCAGGGAACCGACTGGTTCCGGGCCGTGGACCTGCCACGCGAAGCCAAGGAAAAAATCGCTTACCGGAATGCGGCAAAGCTGTTCGGCATAAAGGTTTAAAACTATATTTCTTGCGACGTGACCTCTGCAAGAAAGCGGAGAAGGTTCTCGCTAACTCGCGCCGACTGCTCTTGGGGCGCCCAGTGCCCGCAGCCATCAAGGAAAATTGGTTCGCGTAGCTGTGGCGCGAGGTCTTTTTGTGCCTCGACCATCTGTCGCATACCCGACATAGAGAGTCCGGTATCGCGAGAGCCGACCATATAAAGGGCGGGCACCTGGACCGGAAGACCAGCAAATGCCGCGTGCAGCGCCCAATTCCGGTCCAAGTTGCGATAGAGGTTCAGCCCACCCCGAAAGCCGCTCTGAACATAATCTGAAACGAAAACAGCGAGGTCCTCATCGGATAGCCATGACGGGGCTCGCTCCGGCATCGGAAGAGAAGAGAGCAAGCCACTTTCTTGTGAAACCATCCCGAATGGATTGGGCGTCCCGTCTCCCTCGATGCGGGGGCCTGCTCCGTCCGATGCTGCATGGTAGATCTTGAGCAGCGTTCGGCGGATATCGGCTTCGAACTCCTTCTCTGCAACGCCCTCGTTCTGGAAATAGAGCGTGTAGAAAAGAGCATCCTCGGTCTGCGGAAATATCTGTGTCGGCGCCACCGGAGGCTGGCTCATGATCGGCACGCCGACAGCAGCGACCGCACGAAATCGGTCCGGGCGCAACAGCGCGGCCTGCCAAGCAAGCGTTGCGCCCCAGTCATTGCCAACGATAACCGCCTTGGCCGCGCCAAGCGCGTCCAGCAAGGCAACAACATCGGCGACGAGGTGCTGAAGCGCATATGCCTCCGTATCGGCGGGGGCCGACGTTCCCCCGATACCCCGCAAGTCAGGCGCAACAGCGCGGTATCCCGCCTCTGCAAGATCAAAAAGCTGGTGGCGCCACGCATAGGCCGATTCCGGAAAGCCGTGGCAGAGCAGGACAAGCGACCCCTCGCCATGGTCGGCAACCCGCATCCGGAGGCCATTGGCCTCGACATCTCGGTAATTTAGCTTGGTCATCTCGTTGTCTCCGTAAGGGCAACCCTTGCTCGCCTGCTCCCGATGAAAGACAGAATGGCTGGGGCCGCGAGCACTTTGATGGCTTGACCACGGTTCACCGTGGCGCTCCAATATGTGACATGCGAGGTAACATATACACGGCAAAGCCGTATAATGTAATTCCTGATGCTACATTTAAGGATATTTGCGTGACGCCTGACCTCAGACTTCCCCGTGTTCTGCACGCACTGATTCATCTGTCGCTCCGGGAGCGGGTAATGTCATCGGCCGAGATCGCGAAGATGTTGTCGATCAATGCAGTCGTGGTCCGGCGCATGCTGGCCGGCTTACGTGAGAACGGGCTGATCGAAACTACAAGGGGACGAAGTGGCGGCTGGTGTGTGACAAGATCACTAGACTCCATATCCGTTGCCGAGGTTTTCGAGGCGCTTGGTCGCCCTGGCTGGTCCACCTCTTCGGGGCCACGCGACCACCCAGGTTGCCCGGTGGAGAGCGCCGTGAACAGCGCGTTTGCCAAAATCGATTCCGACGCAGCACGTGCAGTCTTGGCGCGATACAACTCTATGAGCCTGGGCGACATCGCACGGATGGCCGCAGACGCCGAATGACGGTTCTGTTCGCATAATAGACGATCTACAGCGTGGGTTATTCACTCAAGGCCCAACTACTCAGTGCCGACATCTTTGTCGCCAACCTGGCGGATCAACGTCATGGGGGCGGCTACGGACAGGTTAGGACGGCATGGCTGCAAGCAAGCGTTGGAGACCGATATCGTCGTCGATGACGTCGTTGGGGTCCCGGAAGATAATCAAGAGGTTGGCGCAGAATTCGGCTTTTGTCACGAAACGTCTTGACAGATTAATATGTGTTAATTTATTTCCGAACGGTCGGAAATAAATTAGAAGCCATATGCCACGCCCCCGCAAACATGATCAGGACGATATCCTCAACGCCGTCGAACGCGTGATCGCCCGCGATGGCGTGCTGAGTCTCGGCGCCGTTGCCAAAGAGGCCGGCGTTTCCAAGGCGACTGTGCTGTACGAGCACACCAGCAAACGGGATCTTCTGGCTGCCCTCGTCACGCGAACGATCAAGGCTGACAACGCGTTCAATACGAGTTGCGAAGCAGAGTTCGCCGGGCAGCCGGATGCGCCGCTGCTCGGCAGAATCGAAGCCGCCAAGAGGACGCCGTGGGACGATGGAGGCAACGCCGCAGTCCTTGGGCTGGTCTCTGCGTTGATGCAGGATGAAGCGCTTCGTAGCGAGTTTCGGTCAAACCAGGAAAATTTACGCGCGGAACTGATAGAGGCCGCTGCGGATGCCCGCACGACGCGGCTGGCTTGGCTTGCTCTCGAAGGATTCAAGTTCCAGCAACACATGGGACTGGTTGCGTGGAGCGAAACCGAACGCGCTGAAATTCTCGATGACATAAGAACGCTCGCCCAAAAAGGCACCCCTCTCGGGGAGGACGCAAATGACTGAACGGCACATCTTTATCACCGGCGCGAGCGGCTATGTGGGGCGAAACCTAATTCGACACTTCATAGGCGCCGGGCACCGAGTGACGGGGCTCGCCCGCAGCGATAGCGGTGCGGCGGTAGTCTCCAAATTGGGGGCCACTTCGGTTCGAGGTGATATGCTGCGCGATAACCTCTCACCCCTCATGGTCGGAGCAACAGAACTTGTCCATGCGGCCGCTAACCTTGACCATGGACCCGGCCGGGTCGCTCATGCAGACAACGCCCATGGCACTGCCGCCGTCATCGCCGCCGCCTCTACTGCGGGCATCCAGCGTCTTGTGCACATCAGTTCGGATTCAGTGCTGCAGGGCGGCCACCCCCTGTGCAACGTCAACGAGAGACGTCCCATCCCTATACATCATGCTGGCGCTTATTCCGCCGGCAAAGCCGAAGCGGAGAAGGCCGCGCTCAGCGGGAGCAGTGACGCTATGGCCGTGATTGTCCTTCGACCCCGCATGATCTGGGGGCGAGACGACACCACAGCCCTGCCCACGCTTGCAGCCATGGTGCGAAGCGGACAGTTTGCCTGGATCTCCGGCGGAAAGTACCTTTCCTCCACGACGCATGTGGCCAACCTCTGTCATGCGGTCGATCTGGCACTTGCCAATGGGCGGGGCGGTGAAGTCTATCATATCTGCGATGGCCCGGCCCGGCCGTTTAGGGATACCGTGACAGGTCTGCTCGCGACGCAGGGGATTTCGCCCCCTGACAAATCAGTACCGCGCTTCTTGCTGCGCATGCTGGCGCGAGTGGGCGATGGCTTTTATCGCTTGTCCGGAGGTCGTCTGCGCGGGCCTCTGAGCTTTCAGGAATATGCGACGAGTGCTGTTGAGATCACGCTCGATATCTCCAAAGCGGAACACGAACTCGACTATCTGCCAATCGTCGGCTGGGAGGAAGGACTGGAAGAGCTAGAGGCACGAACAACGCGAAGCAACTTTCAGGCTTCGCCTCGAATGAAAAACTCGGAGCTTATGTCTGAAAGTTAGCCATGGCTTCCGGACAGCGTGATCGAGCGCCCAGAGCCGCAGTCCCGGCTTAGCTCTCAAGGCTGTCTCGATCTCCCAGGGTGCTCTCCGAGGGCCGAGCTATGCTAGACTGATCGCGATCGCGAGCGCGTGGCAACTCTCGAGCGTCAGTATGTTCCCCAGCTTCGATATGGGGAAGAAGGTGGCAAACGCCTTTTCGTTCGAGATGGCTGCAAACCTAACGGGCATCCAACCCATCAGTGGCAATCAACACCTCAGTAGGTCAATCCATCTCGCAACATCAAATGGTGGCTTCAGGCAAGGACGCACGACTGGCCCTAGCCGCATTCGAAAGGCCTTGGAAAGAAGATTGGCGTACTGAGCGCGCTTGAATCCACTCGGAAGGAGGCCCCGGTGGGCTCCCCGCAAGACGACATCAATACCTGTGTTCACCAAGCTGGGCAATCGTCAACTGCAATTGTGGTTGCACTCGTCCGAGGAGGATTCCCAAATCCAAGCGCAAGGTAAGTGAAAATGACGAAATCGGAACCTTAATCGTTGAATCGTCGGCTTTTTCAATTATTCGCAATGCAATCTCGCAACCGCAGCCATTGACCGCTTTCCACTCTTATGGGGCTTCGCTCGGCGTGCAACGAACGGCTGCTTTCAGTATAAGGTCAAGTGAGGATGAACGACCGAAATGGGGGCGCTTTTCCGCCATTCTTCTCCTAGCTTTTCAGTGTCCAGTAGTCGTCGACAGATAGCATATGCAATCGGAAAGCTCAGGGATTGACGCGGCGGCGCAGCCGGCACTCCTGATATGCGCCTAGCATGATCAGATCAGTCGCTGAAAACTAGAAACGCCCGGCTGATCTAGTCGGCCGTTCTCAAAGGACACTTGACCACCGTCAGTTTTGCTTTGGCGTTTGAGCCGGAACTGCCGTCGAGCGCCTTTCGACAAATTCTGCAACAGCTTGACGCATTAGTGCGTGTGGGGTGCTGTCCAGTCGATTGGCCAAGGCGTTCAGTCTCTCGCGCGTATCGACATCCAACCGAACTGAAACGGGCGAGTTGGTGCCAACCATTTCCTGTCCTTCCTTACTCATTTGTTTTAGGGGCCTTACTTGCAATTCTTCTAGTAAAGCCGCCGCCTGCCGAACTCGTCAGGCTGCCCATTGAACCGGCTGTTCCACCAGCGGCAACATTGGCCCGCATGGCTGCATGCGTGTCGAGATCGCTGACGGCATCCGGCTCGATCAGTCGGAACACTTTGCCAGGAAATTCGGCGATCAAGGCAAAAGAGCGTTCCAGCATGACGACATATGCGAAGAGCATAAACACCATGATGGCCAAGATGCCGATGAACCAGGTGATTTGGGTGTAGCTGTCACCAGACAGAGCCTGCGCTGCGGTGATAGCGTAGTAAAAGCCCCCGTTGAGAAGCGTTCCTCCAATCCGGAAGATGATCATGCCCACAAGAAGCCCGAAGAGCATAAGCACCGGTGTTGCCGTCAGCGCCAGCAACATGACGTATCCGCGCCTGGCCTGCCGACCGCCCAGACCTTCGCCTTCCATCGACAAGTGAGCGATCGCCCACAGTGGTGCGGCGAAGATCATCTCCACGACCAAAAGGAAGAAGGCCGTCACGCCGATGACCCAAATCACTGTCGGGATCATTGGCAGCACAAACGCCATGAAGTAGCCGGCAACCGAGATTCCGCTCAAAACCCAGCCGAGGAAGCCGGCGAACGCGATCACGGACTGTCCGAGAAAAGGAACCGCTGCCAGTACCGCAAGCGAAATCATGATGACGCCGCTATAGAACGCCAGCTGATTGCCGACGGCGATCAGGCCCACCATAGGGTCGCCGTCATTGGCAGCCGGGTTCAGAAAGTCGAAGGCTTCGTACAGATTGCCGGCAGACACCATATAGGATGTCATGTCGGCCGTTGAATCCGCAAAGGCTGCGCGCTCGTTGGTAAAGGCGCGAACATCGCTTCGGGCGACGCTCTCGTTCCACCATTCGACGACACCATTGTAGGTGCCGGCGAAACTCTCAAGGAATTTCGTGACGTCTCCCTGGGCTGAACCGAACAGATACCAGTTGGCGTCGTCATACTGCGAGGCAATTGACTCACCGACACGTCCTTTCGGATTGGCCGTTGCCCCGATCGCGCCACCGGGGGTCGTCTGCGGAATTCCTCCGGCCACGGCTGATGTGTCTGCGGTAAAGCGGCTGATCAGCTGATAGTAGTAGCCCGCTTGCAGCCATCCGCCATCCTTTAGGCTGGCCGACAGGTCGACGTTCTGCTCTTTGTCGCCGATGCCGTTGATGTTGATCGTTTCTGTTTCGGCCGCCGCGGATTGCACATCCTTTTGAAGTTTGTCTGTTGCAATATAGTCCTTGAGGATGTTGGCATGGAGCTCGCGCCATTCCGCAAGGTCATCTGCAAGGCCCCTATATTCGGGCAAAGGCTGCCGTTGAGAAACGGCCAAGGCGACCGAATCCGCCATCGGCGCATAGTTGTTGGTGATCTGAGTAACTGCGTCGCGCATGGCTTTTGCATAATCGGCGTATGTTTTGTCCGACGAGGCAGCGACCCTTTGAAAACCTTTGGTTTCTGAAGGAAGCGTGATCGTGCCGCACGCACCCCGATAGTTGGGCATGTCATAGGAGAGCGCTAAGCTGCCGCTGGCGGTTGTCCGCCAGTTTTTGGTAATGCCGGCAATGTCGGCCCCGCCCTTTGCAGCCTCAGCGTTGTAGACAGCCCGGCACATTTCCATGCGCCAAACAGCCTGAATGAACTGACCGTCCTTTTGGGACATGTCCGTGCCAACGATCGGCATATGGTCGTTGAAGACGAGATCCACGCTTTTCTGCCAAAAATACGATGCTGTGCCCGTACCAAACTGCACCAGATAGGCGGCTGCGTGCTGAACGCCATTGTACCCCGTCGCAGGGATAGGAATGAGCAGCGCTGCTGCGACCAATGTGCGGATCGGCGCCCACAGCGATGAATGACGTCGGCCGAGGACCTCGCCGTGGTGCGCCGATTCCATCGTCCCGATAATAATGTTGTAGGCCAACAGGATCGCACCGAGGGCGAAGAACAGAATATTGAAGTCCGAGATCAGCACCGAGATCAGGGTTTTGTCGTTCGGTCCGGGAAAAAGCGGACCAAAAATCATGTTCAGATAGGTGTTCGTCCGTTCGTCGCCGCCGCCGGACAGAATGTCCACGACATCGATTTCCTGTGCGAACGCGCCGGAACTGGTAAAGATGAAGGCCAGGGGCAGACCTTTGAAAAATCGCCGCAAGGTTCAATCCTTCCTGATTATCTGCATGTCGTAAGGAAGACGGTGCTGGAGGTAGTCCGCAAAGGGGCCGAAACGGCCCTGTCGGATTTGCCAGTAGGCAAAGTCAG
This sequence comes from Martelella sp. NC20, assembly GCF_013459645.1. Classification (NCBI taxonomy): domain Bacteria; kingdom Pseudomonadati; phylum Pseudomonadota; class Alphaproteobacteria; order Hyphomicrobiales; family Aurantimonadaceae; genus Martelella; species Martelella soudanensis. The sequence goes on along the minus strand of NZ_CP054863.1, from coordinate 62,301 downwards.
CTTTCATGGCCTTGGCCGCTAACAAAAGTGCCAAAACGATGAGTGCTATGAGCGTGAAAATGCTGAAAATGCCGAAGGCAAACAGGGCCGGGATCGCAGCGAGACAAAGAAACGGGATGATCGTGTAAACCGTTCGCTCCCGTAGCCAGGCGCGGGCATCGTCGTCGATTTCCTTTTGGCTCATTCCAGATATCTGGGCCTTGAAGCGGGAGATGCCGCCGTCTTCGTCCGTCTTGAAGAACCTGTCACGCGAATAGCGCTTCGGTCGCATCGTGCTGGAGATAATATCCCATGCCGCCATGCCGACCGAAAACCCGGACGTGACGATGAAGGCAAGCTGGTGCATGCCGCCGCGTCGGGCAAGCCAGCCAGTCTTGTGCGGATCATCCTGTCGGTTCCGCCGTCTTTTCATCAGTCATTCACCGGGATCACGGTTGTCCTGCTGTCACGATCGTCAAGCTGAAGAGCGAGCAATGCAGACAGGGCGGCCGCCTGTCGCCGTTCGAGTCCGAAACGTTCCCAGGAGACGTAGAGCTGCAGCGCATTGGTCAGAAGGTTTTCGCGCTCAACGGCCTCTGGTGACATCTTGGCAACCGCCTGATGCCATTCCGGATTCGGGAAGCGACTTTCAACGAAGATATCCAAAGCCTGAAGCTTCGAAACCTTGTCTCCGATTTTATAGGGGTAGTTGGTCGGTGCAGCCTTTTTGGCCCAATCGGCGAGCTCACTGCTGCCGGTCGGCGCGCTCAGGTCGCCAAGGTAGGAGAGAATGGCGTGGGAGGCCGACCGGCGTGTCGCGTCGACCTGGCGTGCCGCCATCTGTGCCTTGCCGGCCGGCGTTTTCGCTTCGCCTTCCGTAATTGGCTTTGCCGGGATCGGGTCAACCATATTGTTGACCATGCGCGCATATGCCTGAGCGACCTTGCCTTCGGAGGTGTCCAGTGTCTGTGCATCAGTCAGGAAACGAACGTCAGATGTCGGATCTTTGAACCCGCCAATGTCCTCCAGCTCGTCCCGGTCTTTGATAATCGCATTGGCGATCGCAAGCCCTCCCTGGGACACGGCCTGTCCCTCAGCACCGTTGCCACGCGAGCGATTGCGCGACAGGTTGGAGACGTCAGTCCCGCCGACGCCATAGGAAGCAGTTCCGCCGCCAAATTGCATCAGCCCGGAAAGGTCGAAGCAGGCCGAGGCTGCCGGATCGTAGCGACCGCCCTCAGCCTGGCCGCGGGCGTCCTGACGCGCCCGCAGCGTGTCATTCAACTGTGCTGCATCCTCGATGCGCTTTTGCGCCTCGACGGATCGATTGGAATAGGCACTCAGCTGTGCGACCCCTTTCAGGATAGTATCCGCAATCTGCTGACCGACATCCGTCGTATGGTCGTTGACGTCCTGGATTGTCTTGTTGCTGTATTGGGCAACGATGTTGCGCACGCCACCGCAGGAGCATGCGGCTTCAGCCGTCTTCGCCAGTCCGACACTCGCAACCGATACCAACAAGCCATAAATCAGGTGTTTCATCACTGTCCTCCGGTGCCATAGAGCTTCTGATAGGTATCGCGCAGCAACGAATTCGCGCCAGCATCTCTCACGCCCGCGTCGCCGCCATAGTCGCCGCCCTGTGACAGACCCATGTTGACGGACCGGAAGTCGAGTACGTCACTGGAACCGCCGGCAAAGCTGTCTACCGAGATGCCGTCGAAGGACGGCAGCTGAAGCGCCGATGTCAGGGGCTCCGTGGCCTTGTCCCAGGCTTCTTGTGCAAAGGAGCAGATTTGTTGTTCTGCGTTGGACAATGCAGAATCGAACAGGCCCTGCACGTCAGGAACCTGAATGGCGATATCCAGGTCCAGATTCATAAGGTTGTCCAGGCAACCAAGGCCATCAACGGGCTTCGGCTGTTGAAGCGCCGCTTCCTTTCGTGCCACCTCAGTGTCGATGCCTGCGCGGATTGCGTCGGTCAAACTGATTTTGACGGTGTCAGTACATGCGCCGCTTTGGCCGCCGAGCATGGAATCGAATAGCTGTTCGATCTGGTCGGTTCCTTCTGCGGCATGGGTCAATCCCGCGTGCAGCATCAGGGCAGGTGCAAAATACAATACAAGCGTCTTCATAGCGTTTTCTTTTCTCCCTGATATGGCGGCACTTCCTGAATGAGAACGGGCCGCTTTGATCCAAAGCCGGGAAAGTCGCTGGTCGCGCCATACATTCCCCCGACGGAATAGCTGTTCGTGTATCCGAAGCCGTCGTATGAATTGCCGTTGATGGATGCCATGCGCTTCAGGATGAGATCCTGCAGCTGCGCATAGGATGACAGACCATTGGCCGCGAGATAGCTCTCGGGTAACGCGTTGGGATCAAAACCGCTTGCGACCCAATCATTCAGGGCGCCGGAGCCAAGAAAATGCGCCGCGTCCAGAAGGCTTTCCTGTGTGATCTGCACGCCATTAACTGTCTGACCCACAAGCCCGCGTGTTTGGGAACTCATTGAATTCCAGTTGCTGATAGTCAGCTCGTTCACGGCACGCTCTTGCAGTGCCTTGCCGGCTTCGGAATACCGGAGATCGTCGAGCGAAGAGACGCCGGCTGCGCGGGCCTTGTCTGTGAAGGTGTAGTTAGACCAGTTGCCACCAGATCCCTGGGTATATCCGAGCGTGGCCCACGTACCGGCCGTGATCTGGTACTTGCCGAGCGCGGTGCCCTTCTCGTTGATGATCGAGTAGCTGTCGCCTCCCTCATGTCCCTTGAGAGCATCCAGGTATCCCGCATGTGCCGCGACCGATGCCAGGCCGAGCGAAAAAGCGGATAAGCACAAGACAACCTGTTTCATAGCGGCTTCTCCCGACCAGCCTCCAGGACAGGCATAAGCCCGATTGTCTTGACCCGTTCACCACTGCCGACGCTGTAGACGCCGACGCCGTCATCGATCGACAATTCAATCAGGCGGTAGCCTTCCTCGTCGCGATCTGGTTCCAGAGCGAAATCTTGCGTATAGGTCCGGAAGTTGGCGATCGCCTTGTTATCGCCGTCGAGGACAATCAGTGGGCAAGGACCGTTGCCGCAATAGTAAAGGGAGCGCGCTGTAATGACGGTTTCGTCGCCGCTCTTCAGGTCCACGTCAAATGCGAGAAACTCAGGCGGCTCAACGCCCTCGGGAGGTGCCGATCTAGCATTCAGGACGCCATAGGCGGCGCGCTTCTCATCTTCCGTGGCAACGCGGGACTCGTAAACATCACCTAGTACCTGGGGCGAGTAGGACGTGCTGAACCATTTCCAAACACGACCGTCGTCACCATGGATGGAGCGAATGCCATCCATGCCGACGTCTCCAATACCAACCGCATCGCCACGGCCCCGCCAGACTTCAAGCCACATTGCGTCCGGCTCGCTGTAATAAAGAGCAACAACGCCGCAGTTTGGATCGCATTTGCGGTTGTCGCCGAGGCGCACCACCATCTGGTCATAGCTTTCGGTCGGCTCTTCCAGCCAGACGCGCTCGGCCTCGACCATGCGATAGAAGCGCCCATACATCTTGCGAGCGACCTGTGTCGCATCCGCATCCACATCGTTGAAGGTGATGTATGTGGTCGCTACATCCGTATCTTGCGCGACAGCTGCCGATGACGACAACAGAAGCGCCAAGGCTGCGTTTCGAAAACTCATGCTACTGCCTCCTTCACAATTTGATCTGCGAGATCGCGGATGACATCGCCTCTCTTGCCCTCGTCAACGGCAACACCCCGATCTTCCAACTCACCGAGCCGGCGTTCGATCGTTGCCTTTGCGGACCCGTCGGGAAACCGGGCGGCCAGAATGGTGCGCGCGCGCTTCGAACCGAGACGGTCATAGAGCATGGACCGTAAGGCCGTGTCCTCGGATGTCGTGGACAGCGCCCATAGCTCGATTGGGCCGAGCTCATTGATCAGATATTGGGTGTAAACACCGCTCTTAAGGGTCAGATAAGCCATGACCGGAGCGCCCTCGCCTGGGACGGGGCCATGGAGCGTTCGGAGGATCGATCGAGCAGAGGCTGAAAGATTGTAGGTTTCGGAGACCTCTGAAATCGCGCTTTCGGTCGGCACGTTGCAAAACCAAATATTGGTGACGAGCTTCTGAATGGCCTCATCGAAGTCATCCATCAGCTGCGATGCCAAGGCGATCTGGACACCCGCTTTCCGGCACACTCGAACGTCATTGATGACCTGCTGGCGAATACCGAGCCCACCAGTCATGTGGTACTCGTCAAAGCACAGTCGTTTGTGCATCTGACGGTTATTTTTCCAACGGCGCAGATGGTAGTCGATGTAGACTTGCGGCGCCTTCAGGCCCCGCAACTCGTCTTCGTCCAACCAGAAGTCAGAGGTGACGGCATGGTGGGCCAGCATATACATGATGGCAGTATGTCGTTTTGCTTGCGGCCCGACCGTCGCGGTCACGTCCGACAGATCAAAGGCTATGATGCGCGCGCCCGAGACATCGAAACGCGTCGGGCGAGCGAGGATGGGGAAGTCCTTGGTCGCGGAGCTGACCATGCGCTGAAATGCTTTAAGCACCGGCTCCTGGGTGCGCGTCACCATTTCTCGGAAGGGTTCTCGAACTGTCTCGGAATTCGATACCAAGATGAGATCGGACAGCGTCGGAACAGCAAAGCGCTGCGCCAGTGCCGCCTCATGCCGTCGACCGTTTTCCATCAGAACGTCGGTTACCTCCCACCAGGTCGAGGACTGGTCGGCGACATAGCCGACCTCACCGAGAGCGGCGTCGACTTCATAACTTTCCGATGGGACGTATTTCTTCGGGTCGCGGTCATCCGAAAACCGCTCATAAGCTTCGTTGATGCAGCTTGCCGCCAGCGCGGAAATGCCGTCATAGGCCGATTCAGCCCCGTCCGGCGTGCATAGCAAGGTCACAAGATTGACGAGGTATCCGCGCTCGTGAGCTAGAGGAAACCGCAATGCGAGTTGGGTGTCGAACGGATTGACCGAATACTGTTCTTCCATCCGAAGCCGGTGATAGACGATCTCGTGACGCCGGTTCGCCGGCAGGCTGTCACGCAGGAGCGAAATCAATCCGGCCGAGGACGGGCCGACATCGATGATCGAAATGCGTGGCAACAATCCGCTACCATCATCGGACTGGCCACTTTGCGGCGACAGCGCCACGCCAAGGTTCATCGAGTTCAGCAGGACTGATTTGCCCGAGCCCGGCGTTCCGACGATAACGTCGACCCATGAGGTCTGCTTGGATGATCCCGGCTGATAGGGCCACAGCTTTCCGTCCGAAGTTCTGAACAGCACGGCACCATGGTCCCAGCATTTCGCCGGACGCGAAATCGGGCTCATCGCCAGTGCATGCGACAGGCTCGCTGCCATGGGCGGCGCCGTCGATGCGCAGTTCATCGCAAGCGCTGACGACATGACGTTTTCAACGGGATCTCCGATCAGCGCGTCGGTTTGCGCCGATCCCCAGCGCTCGACAGCTCGCCGTAGATTGGCAACCTGTCTCATGAGCACGTCCTTGTCCGTTTTTGGTGCCCAGGCCGCAAAGGAGACGCGAAAGCGAACTGCCGTATCGTCGATGCCGTCGGCTTCCCGCAAGGCATCGAACGCCTGTACGATACGCCGGTTGCGCGACGGCGCGGTCCAGGTGAACAGCCGCGCATATTGTTCTTTAAAGATCTGTCCTTGATAGCCGCCTGCTTCAGTCAGCATCGAGGTGCGCCAGGAAATCCTGTCTTTGCTGTCGAGAACCCGCCGCACAAGATCGTTGAACGAAACAACGATTTCAGGCGGCAGGGACAAATCAAATCCAGAGAAGACGCTGTTGCCGATTTCAACTGTCGACTGATCGATGATCGTCGCGCTTTCGGTCAGCAACTGGCGAGAAAGCGCCGGCCATGTAAGATTGGATATGTCGCCCTTCTTCAGCTCCGCCTCCGTCGACGGCATTTTCTTCCGCATCATGTCTCCTGGAAGAACAGGCTTCCAGCTTGGTGATGCATGCAGAAACTCGGGATAGAGAATGCCTCTTGCGGCTGTGATGGCGGTGCGGGCATCCAAACGCTCCATTTCGATGCCGACCAGTGCAAATTCGCGCAAAAGCGCATCCGAGACCGACCTATGACGTGTTCTGAGTGCCTCCAGAGCAGCATCGGGCCATTGCGATTGTCGCATCGATGGCGCGCCTGAGAGGTTTTCCCTTCTCGCGGCCTGTCCCGCCTTGATCTCGTTTTTGGTCAGGTTGGACGGGCGCGACCACACCGCCAGATAGGAGCGTTCCCCGGTTAGCTTTCGCGGCAAAATTCTGCGGCGCTCGTCGATCAGGTCGTCAACGTCAAGTCCGCTGTCTTGAGCAACACGGCCAATTGAGCTTAGCACCATGTCGATTTCGGATGCGCCGAGATCCGGCGAATGGCCGAACCAGAATTGCAGGGCGCAGCCTGGAGAGGCGAAATAGGGTGTGATGGTGCGTCGCAGTTGTTCGACAGTCTGCGACACTTCCGTTTCACCGGCCAGCGAGCGGAACCCTTCGAGCGCAAAGACACTTACCAACGACCCGTCGTCGGCGACAAGAGTATCGGTGTCCTCTGCGGTCACCAGACGGCAATAGCCATCCAGCGACTTGCGGAAGACCGAGCGGCTCAAGGCCGCTGCGATGTAGTCGAGGGTTTCGCCGAAACGTGCCATATCAGTTGATGCTTCTCAGCGTTCCATCAATGGTCGACGTATCCGCACCCGAGCCGAGGAAGCTCGTGACACCAACGCCGGCCCAGGCCGGCAGGCCGATCAACAGTGCGCCAGCGAGAAACCAGATGAGCATGGACATCGGGGAGTGCTGTTGATGCGGATTCCTGGAATTCGACACGAGTTTTACAATGCCGATGATGATGCACAAAAGGCCGCCGAAGAAGGCGATGGAGCCTAGAAGGTCGGCCCACGGCCCAAGTGTGGTCGTCTGAAAATTGCTGGCAAGATCGCCCAGCGATTGTTGCGCCATCACTGGCTCAAGCATGGCCAGATAAAAGCCGGAAAATGTCAGCAGGCCGGTGCACTTTCTCTGCATTTGGTCTCTCCTCTTTATTTGACCAGAAGTTTTTCAAGCATCTGCAGGACAACGACGATGTTGATCGCCAACGTCCCTGCGACGAGATGAACAATCCCGCGTCCCGTGTCGCCGACTTGTCCGCCATTGCCGGCGCGGGCGAGCAGGAACAGACCCCGTACAAATCCGAGAAGGCCGATGAATTGCGCGAAACGAACCAGAGCAATAACGGCTCGCTGGCTCATTTCAGCGGAAAGCGGTTTGGTGATTTCGGGCGCGTAGGTGAATACCTGTTCCGCCGACACGCTCTCGGATTGCAGGAAGAAGCTCATCAGGAATGCCCCGATGACCGTCGACAGCGAAATCAGCAGTGAGCCGACGAAGAACAGGACCAGCGGGCCGGTGTATGAGCCAGACGCCGCGCCCCCAATACTACGGAGCTCGTGGGCTGAAGCCATGCCGACGATCGAGCGCGCCACGAAGACAAGACCCACCAAAAAGCAGGTGCCTGCGACCAATGCCTGCAAGGGGGCAATGATCGCGACACCGCGCTCCAGAAGCTGGACAAAACTATCCATTGCCCGCCCTATTCCGCACTATCCCCGTCCGGGGCCGGCATGGCGACGACCGGATGGGTTACAATCTCGTGCTGCACGCCAACGCCGCCATTTGCGGCCTCAAAGCCAAGAGGCCCGCCGGTGCCCTGGAGCGTGACCAGTTCGTTCAGGATAAACTCGTCCTGCTTCTTCAGCTCATTCACATGACCGATAATGCGCTCAAGGACGCCGTTCCTGGCGGTCAGTGTGTTCAGTTGCTGTACCAGGTCAGCCTGTGCGGTTTTAAGCCGTTGTACCTCTGAATGTAGCTCTGAGACCTGCACCGATGTTGCATCGGAGACCCGACCTGATTTGACCGCCACTGGTTCACGCAAAAACAGGTAGAAGTTGGCCGCCGACACGGCCACAGCGACCATGATTGCCATGAAAACAAGCGATTTAGGGCCAATTTTCAGCAAATTAGGGTTGCGTCGATACGATTCGTGTTCGTATAGCTCAATTTGATTTGTCACGAGAGCCCCCGATGAAGTCTGATTTTTCCCCGAAATCACCCGTCTGCCAAGGGGACTTCACAGCTCCAATGTCTTGATGTATTACAGGCTCACGCCATTCAATGCAACATTGGCAGGAACAAATTAGCACCGGGGGACTTTTTAATGTTCAATCGCAAGTCGGCGGTTTCTACATCCGTCCTTTTCCCCGCCGCCTTACTCGGCCTGTGGCCACTCGGGGCGATCGCCGAAAACGTTGCTCAGACCGATATTGATCTGCCCTGGCAGACCACCTTTGTTGGTTGCAGCACATCGGCAGCACCTTTTATCGAGAACCAGCTCAACCTCTATGGCGCGCGCCCGCTGATGAAAGTCGGCGGCATGCAGGCATGGGCTGTGCCGCAGGGTGACGGCACAGAGAAATTTGCGCTGACAACGGAAGACGGACTGACGATTTTCGGCTTGGTTGTCGGACCACAGGGCGAGGACATTTCCGGCGCGTTGCTATCGACCAAGCCGAATGCCGTCTCGCTCAAAACCGCCAGCGCCCCCTCTCCTTCACGGCCCCCTTCCCCGAAGGTCGCCAACGAGGAGCCCGCTGCATCGAACCCCAACGCTCTCGAACCCCCCGGTCGGTTGACCGAGGCAGTTCCTGCGGAAGCGGAACCTGTCAAAGCACCGTCTTCGGATGTAGTTGAACCGAGCGACGATGCCGCACGGGCCGCATCGGCCGATCAGGCGGACGCTGGCAAACCGCCCAAACTGGCGTCGGTGGGCTCTCAAAATACACCAGACATTCCGACCGCCCAATCTTTGGATGAACTGGTGCAGCAGGCCCATGATTTCAGCGCGTGGTTCCCGGTCGGCAATCCAAGACCCGATGCACCGACCTTTTTCCTGCTTGCCGATCCGACATGCCCGCATTGCGCATGGTCGATCGATTCAATGAAGCCGCTCATTCAAAACGGCGATATCGACCTGCGCATAATTCTCGCTCCGATCCTCAGCGAAACCGCTTTCAATATCTCGGCCGCCATACTTCAGTCGGATGATGTCGGCACGGTTTTCCTAAGAAATGAGTATGCCGCGACTTCAAGCGTTGGTGGTCAAAAGGTTGCGGCAATCGCTTCCGATAAGATCGATGATCAGACGGCGGATATCCTTCGCCGAAACGTGTTGTGGATGCGCCAGAACGGGATCAAGGGCGTGCCCTTCTTCATCTACAAGACTCCTGAGGGCGGACAGTTCGCATTTGGCAATCTCACCCAGCAGGCGCTCGATACGGCGCTCACGATGGAGTAGTCATGAGCGAGCAATCCTACGGCGCACTCGAAACCGTCATGAAGCGCACACAGACATACCGGACAGCGTTCCGGGTAATGTCGATGATCAGCGGCGCGCTTCTGGTCACAACCGTCGTTTCGGTGGGCGCTGCGGCTTATCTTGCCACCCATAGGCCCGAGCCGCGCTATTTTGCGACAACGACCAACGGCCAAATCTTGCCATTGGTGGCGTTGGATAAACCGCACCTCAATGCAAACGAAGTCGCCAACTTCGCCACCCAGGCCGTGACCGCCGCGTTGACCTACTCGTTTACCAACTATCGCGCCGACCTCACCGCTGTGCAGAAGTATTTTACCCAGCCCGCTGGATGGAATTCGTTCATCGACGCTCTGGACAAGAGCGGTCAGCTCGAAATGGTGAAGGAGCGTAGGCTGAACACAACGGCGGTTGCACAAGACGCGGTGATCCTGTCGCAGGGGCCAAACGCCCGTGGCGTCTATCAGTGGATCGTGCAGATCCCGCTCCGCATCACCTATGAATCCGCGAGCGAAGTGTCCGGGCAGGATCTTCTTGTGACAGTTACCATCAATCGGATGGAAACCTATCAGACCCCTGAAGCCGTCGCGATCAACCGCTTTATCGCAGCGCGTGGAGGCACCTAATGAAAATGCGTACTTCAGGTGCCCTTCTATGCGTTCTCCTAGCGACCACTGTCCCTGCATTCGCGCAGGATGCGCCGAGCGGGCTTGCCCAAGCGGCTGCACAAGGCACACAGCGCGCCGAACAAATCAATCAGCGGCAAGCCGACCAACCTCAATACGAGGAGACTGAGAGCGAGTTTCCTGTCATTGGGTCTGACCATTTGCTGAAGTCGCTGGATGAGTTGGACCGTCCGCTGTCACCGGAAGAAATCACGGCTTTCGGCGCGGCGGTTCAATCTCAAATGCCGATGACCCCCGAGTTGATCCGTAACTACAAGCGTCGGGTGAATGAAAGCCAGAAGGCCGCAGCTCAACCCGCGACCGGCTTTCGGCCGAAGGCGATCTCTGATCAGGTCCAGGTTTCGCTTGAGGCGTCCGCCCAAACCACCGCCATCAAAACCTCGCCCGGAACGATCTCCAACCTCGCCTTCTTTGACCGCACTGGAAAGGCTTGGCCCATTGCCAGCTATGGCGTCGGTCGCCCCAATGCGTTTCAGGTCTATGCGATGCAGGAGGGTAGCAATCAGCTCATGATTACCCCGCTTCTTCCGCATGCCTTTACAAATCTGACCGTTTCTCTGGTCGGTGAGGACCGGCCGTTAATCATAGACGTCGAAACAAACGAGAAGGTCACGCAATATCGGCGCGACTATCAGGTCGACGGTCTTGGCCCGAACGCGCATGTTTCCACGGCCGTAAGCGCACCGCCGAGCCGCGCCTCCAACAAGGTGATGATGGCGTTCGTCCAAGGTGCTGGCATTCCACAAAGCGCCACGAGGCTTTCCACGGACGAGCCGTCCGTATCGGCGTGGCGAAACGGAAAGGATCTCTACATCCGCACGACCAGCACGCTGCTTTCACCATCCTGGACTGAAAGCTTGACCGGTCCCGGCTCGGTTCACGCCTACAAGCTCAAACCTACGCCAGTTGCACTCATCTCGTCCGATGGCTCTGTCAAGAAAGTGAGAATCTTCCAATGACCGATTCAGAAAACCGACCTGACGAGAACCACAGAAACCCCGATTCCGGCGAAACGCAGCAGGCTGCGCCGGAAGTCGAGACAGAATCGCCCATGAATGATGAACGGCGTTCCACGATCGATCGGAGCGCACAGCGCAACAATCGTATTGTCTACGGTGGTATTCTGGTAATCGCGGTCAGTCTTGGTTTCGTATTGTGGCAGAGCTATTCGTCTTCGCCCGTTCCATCGTCGAGCGTTGCGCGCCCGCCGAATGTCGACAGTACGCCCGGTGGCGAACAGCAAGGACGTTCAGAGCGCTACCAGAATACGCTCGATCAGTCGAACGAGGTCGGTGCTGAAACAGCTTTTGAAAACGACGAGAGCTTCATCGCGACACCTGACGAAGCCATGCGTTCGATTGATACGATCGGGCAAAAGAAAGAGCCGCCGCCGGTAAAGCGGCCAGTCGCGCCCGCCAATGTAATCGAGCGTCGCGCCCAACCTGTTGAATACCGAACCGCCGATCGCCGGCCGCCACCCAAACCGCAAACTGACTATCGACGCATTGATCAGCTTGCGAGCGCCATGAGCGCGCAACAGCAAGGATTGCTTCAGTCCTGGCAGCCTGTGGCCTCGCAGGCAACAGTTGTCGTTGAACAGGATCTGTATACGCCGCCCGAACAGCTCACAGCCAGCAACGGACAGGGCGGTGGCAACGGTTCTTTGCAGGCGTCCGGTTCTTCGCCGGTCCAAACCTATGCAGTCGCCGGCGATACGGTCATGGCGCGTATCCAGAACGCTTCCGATTCCGATACGCCCGGACCTGTGATCGCCGAGATCATCAATGGCCCCCTTGATGGCGCACGCGCCATTGGCGCCTTTGAGGTGAACAAGACGCAGAGCGCGCTCGTCATTCAGTTCGATCGGATCGTGATGCCCGATGGCGCTAACTACGACACCAGCGCCTATGCGATCGATGCGCAGCAATCGACCATCGCCGTGAAGACAGACATCGACCGCCGTTATTTTCAGCGCTACGGCGGTAAACTGGCGGCCGCGTTCATTTCCGGTCTGAGCAGTTCTCTGTCTCAACCGCAACAGCAATATGTTGGCATTTCCGACAATATTGGCTCCATCATTACCGACAAGCCGACGGTAAACGAAAGCGTCTATGCCGGTTTCGCTGCCGCCGGCGAGGCCGTTTCCAGCGACCTCAACAACAACGCGCCGAGTGGTCCCCTGGTCAAGGTTCGTGCCGGTCAGATGATCGGCATCCTGTTTCTCGAAAATGTCGGGGTGGCTAACTGATGGCGGAAAGCAGCTTCAATATCTACGGCACGCCGGTTTACTGGCGGGAAACAGTGCGAACGCCGCGCCTGCTTATCTTCGATGCCCGCCTGATATTCTTCTTCCTGCTTTTGACACTGCACCTGCGGCTATGGACCTTTATCGCTCTGGTCCTCGCATGCTGCGGGTTCTGGCTCATCGAGCGCTATGGGTACGCTTTCCCGAATGCACTGAGGGCCATTCGCAGTCTTGTTGCTGGCCGCCAACGTCCCGCCCTGCCCGGCTACAGATACCGTTCAATGATCGACTACGGCTTTGAGACGCGTGAGGTTCCGGGATGAGCATAGCTCGAGCAAACACAGCCAAAGCTCCCGTCTGCGCATGTGTGCTCTCGGAAGGCATTGCCGGCGGCAGCGCAATTTGCGCTGTGCGTGGCGATTATAGCTTGATCAACGCGATACAGAACCAGTTGGCGGCTGCCGCTGAATCTATTTTGGCTTCTGTGAAGTTAAATTCAGCGCGACAAAAAGGAGAGACAATTTGAGGTAGCCTCAAAACGACAAAGCCCCGCGCGGCTGCAACCGGCGGGGGCTTAGTGCTAAAAATAGCCAACACTTGGATAGGCTCTTTTTTAGCATTCACCCGACATCGTAGGCAAGAGGAAAAACGCAGTTTTTGCGCACGATACCCCTTTGCCTGCTTCCTGCTCGAAAGCAAGGAAAACGGAATGTTAAAATCATCGACCGGGTGGCGAAAACAGACACCCGAGCGTGCCTATTTTTCCGATCTCGCGGCCAAGACCCCGATCGGAGACCATAGCCGCGCCGAAATCAGACGGCTTCTCAACCGCATCCGTCCCGTTCTGAAAACGAACACCTCGCAAATGCTGCTGCTGAATATCCTGTTCGACGCCACCTATGATCAGGACTGGCAAAAAGGATCTCAACCGATCGTCTGGCTGTCCAACGAGGCGTTGGCTCGCCAGCTCAATATAAGCGTCAACGCGACACGGGCCGCCCTGCGGTCGCTGACCGACATGGGCATTATCTCTCACCACGATAGCGCCAATTGCCGGCGCTCCGGCCAGCGTGATCGTTCCGGCCGCATCGTGCATGCGCATGGCATCAGCCTCGCCTTGCTCGAAGCGCGGTTTGACGAGCTGACGGCGAAGGCCGACAGATACGACCGCGACAATCAGCGCCGGCGCATCCTGCGCAACGATATCACGTCGCTGCGGCGAGACATCATGGCCGCCCTGGAGATGTCGAAAGAGACGCTTCCGGCACGCCGCTGGCATAGCTTCGCAAAGCGGTTGGGCGACCTGCGAGCGTTCCTGGGCAAGATCGGCCGCGCGAACGTGGAGCATCTTGAGCGGATGCACCGCGATTTCGAACGCCTCTGGAAGGCCCTTAATGCCCTCGTCATGAGGGACCTGGACAAGAAAACTGACACCACGGAGTCCGTCAACAGACACCTATTCAAACCTACAACCAAACCTGAAATAGTATCTTGTAATGACGAACGGAGTTACGCTGACGCGCAACAATCTAGATTTGAACCTGACAGCGCCTACGGCCCTGAAAGAATGGCTCTTGAAAATGAGCCTGAGCGGATTGTGAAGCCCGAACAAGCGGAAAATCCGGTGAAATCCGGACGGCGGATAGATCTTCGAACCGTGTTGGCCGCGTGCCCGATCATTTCCGAGCTTTCCCCCGTACCACCGCGAAGCTGGCGCGAATTGGACGCATATGCCGCTGAACTTCGCCCGATGCTCGGTGTGTCGGCTCACGCCTGGGCGGAAATGCGACAGGTCGCTGGGCAAGGGCCCGCTTCGCTCGCCCTTGCTATTACCGCCCAAAAACAGGCCGACGGAGAAGTCAGTTCGCCGGGAGGCTATTTGCGGGGAATGGCCCGGAAAGCCGCCGAGGGGGAATTGCATCTCGAAAAGTCCTTGCACGGGTTGCTCGCTCGAAAGTTGGCCGCGCGGCCGGATCAAGGCCGCCAAGAGCTGTTCCAATAGTTGGTTAGGAGGCTGAAATTCCAACATGAAACGCATGCGATCCAAGTTTTTGCTCGGTATTGCCGGGGCCATCGCCATTATCGCCGCCGTTCCGGAGGCCAGCAGTTTCGTTCAATCGATCGGCGTACCGAAATCGGTCCTTCGGGAGATCGGCCGAAAGGCTGAAAAATACGGCCGGCAAACGACGATCGAGACCAACGCCGGGGAAATCAACGTTTACGACGGGGACACCATCAAAATTGGTGGTCAGAGGATGCGTTTGCTCGACATCGATACGCCCGAAATCTCGAAGCCGCGGTGCAGCTACGAGGAAAAAGTCGGATATCTGGCCAGAGACAGGTTGCGGGAGCTGATCGGTCATGCCGGGAGCGTTGAAATCATCGACAGCGGAACGACTGACAAATATGGTCGAAGTCTCATTCATGTTCAGGTGGATGGGCGCGATGCTGGGAAAATCCTTGTGTTCGAGGATCTTGCGTTGCGATATCGCGGCGGATCGGCCGCCTGGAACGACAGAAAACGGCATTGGTGCGGGTGAATTTTGTGCCCTCCCTTCGGGAGCGCGCTCTATGCCTGCGGCACGAAGACAGCATTCAGACGTCTTCGCCCATGCGGGTGACGATCGTTCGCCCGGCGCTACTTGGCCTAACAGGCGCGAAGCTGCAAAACGGCCAACTCGGAGAGCAATCGGTGAGTGAATAGCAGTGGAGGGAATTTATGCGACGTATTCACATCTTCTTGACAATTGACGACCTTGCAAATTATTATTAGTTGCATACCATAGCAATAATAGACTGCAAGGAGGAATGATGCCGTGACCGTCGAAACCATCGACCATTCATCGCTATCCCGGCTCGTGGAAGCCGGTGCTGTGAGCGGTGCGCATGTGGTCGGTCAGCCGGGCGGGTGGTCGGTGCTTGTCAAATATGGCATGGCCGAACGGGCGTTGGTCGCGCAACGCAGCCGCCAGGTTCGGGTGTTCCGCCGCATGGAAACGCTGGTCTCCTATCTCAAGGACATCGGCATCCAGCGCTTCGATGTGGACGCGGCCGAGTACGAGGCTGCGGGCGGCAAGCCCCATTCGCGGCCAGATCGCGCCGAAGCCCTGCGCCGCGCCCACGAAGCCGCCACCCATGACAAATGGTTCCGCGAACAGGTTGAGATTGCCTTGAAGGAAGCCGACGATCCGAATACCGAGTGGGTTTCTCATGAAATGGTCAAGCAGGATATGGCGCGCCAGCGCGCAGAGCTTCTGGGGCGCATCAAGGGCGATGCTGAGTGAAGGTCGTCTGGCTTCCCCAGGCTCGCACCGATCGAACGGATGCCATTGCCTATATCGCTCGGGACAACCCCCGCGCTGCCCTTGACCAGCTTGGGGAGATTGAGCAGCAGACGGATGGGCTGGCCGACCACCCAGAAATGGGGCGGATCGGTCGCATGCGCGGCACCCGTGAGCTCGTCGTTAACCGGACCCCGTTTATCATCATTTACCGGGTTCGATCGCGCTTGGATCGAGTCGAGATTTTGCGTCTGCTGCATGGCGCGCAACATTGGCCGCCTGTCTGAAACGCCGTGTTCGCTACCTGTTCCGAAGTTGGCCGTTTTCGCAGCTTCGCAGCGATTAGGCCATGCCGCATGACGAGTCCAGAATTCTTCGACGATCAACCATTAGGCAATGGTCCTTTTCAACTGCCTCTCGGCACCCATAAAACTATTGACCTGCACCCCTTGCGTCCCTCGCTCAATTCGACAGCCTGTGGGTTCGGCGAGTTCCACCCGGGCGGCGGCGGGAATACCTGTCCTTCCTGCGCTCATTGCAGAAGGAAAATAGGTGGCCGGATTTTACTCCGCCCGCGGCCGAGTCATTCCGCCGCTTCCGTGGCCGACTTTTGCACCGGCGCGTGGCGGACAAATTCGCTTTACGCCGCGCGCTTCCCCAGCCTCACACTGCGGGTGTCATTTTTTTCGGCGCATATGATCTATCGCACCTCGAATCCACGTCCGGCTCGCGTCCAATGCAAGTCCGTTGTCTATCATCTTGCGTAAGGCAGTAAGCTGTCGATCAAACAGGCCTGGTTGGTGCAGATCGCCGTTTGTCTCGTCAGGACCCAGTGGCAAAATGTGTTCGAAGTAGGTGCCGCCGAGAAAATGCCGGAGAACGCCTTCGCCGACGAACGGCTCGTCATTGTTGAGCGTACGTGTTGCGCGAAGCAATCTGCGCACATCGTACTGGCCGGGATAGATATCGGGAACCTGTTTCTTCACCCCTAAAAGTTGGTAAACACCTATTCTGGCGGTGCGCACTGAGCTTTCTAGAGTGAAGACAACATCGTTATGAGTTTCCACGAACTGCCCCAAGCACGCGAGATTGGTGCAGCCCTGAGGAACAACCCATGGGCGGTCACCTGCAGCCCGCGGCATGAACTGAGCAGTAATATAGGGCATAAGAGCTGTCCGGACTTTGGTGGCAGCAATCACTTCGCCAAGTCTATCGATTAACCCAAGATGGAAGCACATTTCAGCCAAAATCTCGTTGCCAGTGCATTCCGGCATTGTCTTCTTGATGTAGTTACCCGCCTGATCCATCAATAGCGCATAAACCCAAATGACGATGACGTCGTCAGGCTGGTTCGTGAAGTGCGGCTGACGGTTGACGGTAAAGCTCATTAACCAATTGGAGTCGGTGAACGTGATAATTCCGCCGGTTACAGTGTTGCCAGAGTATGGATCGTTAATCGATAGTTCCTTGATCTTATCAATTAGGGGGGACGGCTTGCAGGTGAGTGTCGCAGATTCCCATGTGGAGGCTGACGGGTCGCCGCAGAACTTTTCTGGGTTGCCAAAAACCGGGGATTTTTTGGCAAGGTTCTTCCAGAGTTTCCACCCTGGGCCTGCAGCGGGTTCGTCGGCGTTGATCTTCAGTTCTGGCACCGTTTCGCCATCGCCGTAGGCGGTGTCTTCGACGATCGAACCGGTGGTTACAAAGACCAGATCCTGGGCGCCGATTTCAATCCTGCCCTCTCCTTCACTACTTCGGAATTTAAGCGCACGGACGGTGATTTCTTCACCTTTTCCGTCAAAGTCCAGGTCCAAGACCGTTGTGTTAAACCGGGTATTGACGCCCTTTTCCTTCAGCCAACCCAATAACGGACGTACGAAACTCTCGTATTGGTTGTACTTCGGAAATACTAGCGAGGTCATGTCGTTCAGCCCATCCATCAGGTGCAAGAAGCGATGCATGTAGAGCTTCATTTCCAGTACCGAATGCCAGCTCTCGAAGGCGAACATGGTGCGCCAGAATGTATAGAAATTGCTGGCCAAAAAGCCTGGCGTAAACCACTCTTCAACGCTGACATTATCTAGGTCTTCCTTGCGGGCCAGCAAAAGCTTTACAAGCTCCTGCTGCTCAGACCGGGACAGTCCCATCGTGGAAAAATCCCTGATCTGGCCCTCTTTTTCCAGAAGTCGGGCTTTCGACCAATTTTTGTCAGTGTCATTCACAATCCGGTACTCATCTAGAACCGTGAAGGGATCAGGCAACTCCAAAGCCGGAATTTCCGAGAACACGTCCCAGAAGTTCTGATAGGTTAGTTCCATTTCACGGCCGCCACGTACGATAAAACCGTCCTCGGCATTTCCTGCGCCATCAAGTGCACCGCCTTCGACCTTCATTCCCTCAATAAGGGTAATGTTTTCAGCCGGCATATGGCCATCGCGGATCAGAAAAAACGCCGCCGAAAGACCCGCGATCCCGCTTCCGACAATATAAGCATGGCGTTCCGCAACACCTTCCGTGGGCAGTGGGCGATGGTTAACATAAGTGCCATGGAGATCCGCCGGCGGCAAAAGTGTATCTCGCCCATTGTGGAGGCGTTGCGATGAGGCGTCCGGTGCCACATCTACTTTTTGCGCCTTCAATGCATCTATGTGAGTTCGCAGAAGGGAAGATGAAAGGCTGTTTTTGTCGTTCTCGGCCAAGTGGAGTTCCTTTATTGTTGTCCGACAAGAAGGGGTTGTTTTGTTAATTGCTGTATCCCTACAGGATGACGTTAACACATAGGATTAACAATCCAAAACAAAGAGTTGAAAACGGAAGTAGCCTGATGCTTAGCGAGGCGACGGCATCGACCAAACCAGTTGAAGGTGCGCTCGCCCCCCATCGACGGAGCAGAACCTCAAAGTCTTTCGCTGCTTCGGAGCGTTTGATGATGTTCAAGGGTCGTTCGATATCGGTCCCTACGTCAACGGAGGACAACCCGGCGCCAGTTGCTTCGGAATGAACTCACCGCTCTGAACTGCAGCCGTAGGGTTAAGAACGCCGAGGCGCAACTCCGGAATAAAGATATAAGGACTGCCGGATTGAAGCTCCTCAACCAGGGGAGTACGCCCAGGTGCGTCCCAACATCAGGTCAGATTCAGATACAGCCCGCTTGGTTCTATCGTTTCGATACCGCCGTAGGGACTTGCGTGTACCGTCAGCAGCCAGAGGCTTGTTGTTGCTGCAAGCACATAAAGGAATATCGCTATACTCCCCGCGCGTGTTCTGTCTGCGTGCGTCACGGCGATCGTAAGCGATGTCAAGATCGTCAGCGTCAGCAGCATATACCATTTATACTGATTGACGGTCGTGCTGGCGATGGCGAGGCGCACATCGCGTGTTTCCTGCAGGTCGTTGAAAATGGCAACGGTCTGATTGATGATCGGAGCGGGCGCATCGCCCTCGGCGATATCCATGATGATGATGCGTATTTTCTGAAGCGCCTGCTCGACCGAAGCCGCGGGATGAAGGTTTCCGTTGGCACCCCATTCGTCCGAGATCACCTTTTCACGATAGAACTCCATCGCTGCTTCAAGGTCAGGCCTGTTCAGGACCTCGGCTTCGGCGTTTCCGATCAGTCGATTGATCGCGGATCGTTCCGAGGTGAGCTCCTGGTCAGCCTTTGCGTGCAGCGTCCAGATGTCGGCGGCAACGAAGCCGAGAGACAGAGCCCAGGATGTCGCAATCGTTCCAATGAAGGCGCCCAGCGGAATGACGAGAGCATCCGTGCGCGCAAATCGGGCAAACAGGCACAGAACCCAATAGGTCATGGCGAACAAGGCGAGACCGAAGACCAGAAACAGCAGGATTGAGGGAACCAGTGCCAGGTTCAGGAAGTACGACATTGAAATCCACTTCAGGGAAAACAGGGATTAGGTTCTTCTGAAATTACAGTCGTCCGGTTAAAATTCTGATTACTGCAAAGCGCGGGTGGAAGCAGTGAACTGAAAGCCGGGCGTGGAAGCCAATAACAAAAGCCGGTCCGTTTTACCGGGCCGGCTCAAGATCAGATGCGTTCTTGCTTCAGTTTTCTTCAGTTATTCGGCGCCAATCGCATCGAGACCCGCGCGGGCGCACATGGCATCGATATCGCCTGTCGGCGCGCCACCGACACCAATTCCGCCGACCAGAGCGCCATTGAAGCTGATGGGCAGACCGCCGGCCTGGATCACCATCCGTCCGTCCATGTCGCGCATGCCGTCATTTTGCGGGTTGGCGCCGATGAAATTGGCCAGCCCGGCCGTTTCCCGCCCCATGCTTGCGGAGGTGAACGCCTTGCCGAAGCTGCTGCCAACCGTATGGGGGCCAGCATTGTCGGCGCGCAGCAAGACCTTTTCGACGCCGCTGCGGGCAACAATCGAGACACTGACATTGTGGCCTTCAGCCGAGCATGCCTGAACCGCTGCCTGGGCGGCATTGGTTGCCAGATCCAGCGGCAGGTAGGGGTTGGTGGGCAGGTCCTGTGCGAACGCGGAAACGGGTGCGAGCAGGGCGGCGACGAGAGCAATTTTGCGGATCATGTCTGAGTTCCTTTCCGAAGTTGATGAAAGGAATTTAACTCAGGCATGTGTTCGCGAATATTCGTAGTGCTTGCGTGACACTCGGTAGTTCTACGGAGTGTGCTGCGCTTCCAGCCATAACCGCGTCAGTTCTGCCGGTGAACTGGTGCCGGCCTTCTGCCCGATCGCGGCGCGGTGGCTATCGACGGTTCGCGGCGAAAGCTGCAGCGCGTCGGCAATTTGCCGCGTTGTCAGCCCGCGCGCGATCATCTCCAGCACTTCAATTTCGCGGCCTGTCATGCTGGCGAGCATCTGCCTTGTCTCGCTGGTCTCCGATGCTTCACGGGTCTGCACCTCAAGCGCGGCATGTCCTTTCTGGATCGCGTCGATCAGGTCCTGTTCGTCAATCGGCTTGGACAGAAAATCGATGGCGCCGTTGTGAAACGCCCTTCGACAGGCCTCGACATCGCCATGGCCGCTGATGATCACCGTGGGCCATTTGAGGCCGCGCTCGCCAAGCTGTTCCTGAAGCTTCAGGCCGGAGACGACGGGCATCCGGATATCGAGAATGAGACATCCTGGCGAAAGGCCGGGCAACTGCGCAAGAAAGCGCGCCGGAGACGCGAAGGCGTGAACGTCGAGGCCGATCGTGCGCAGCAGCAGGGACAAGCCGTCACGCACCGCTTCATCGTCATCGACAAGATAGATCGGGTAGCTCATCCTGCGACTTCTCCTCCATTGCCGCCCTCAAGCGGAATGCGAACCTGAAATGTGGTTCGTCCCGCCTCGGGCAGAAGTCTGATATCTCCGCCCATCCCCTCGGAAAGCCGTTGGCAGAGCGTCAATCCGAGGCCGGTCCCATTCGGTTTTCCCGTCGCAAAGGGTTCAAACAGGCGGTCACGGATGGCGTCGGGAACACCGGGCCCGGTGTCGCTGACGTCTATCTCGGCCAACGAACCTTGGGCGCGCGCCGAAACACTGACCTGCTTCTCAACAACGCCTTCGACGGCCTCGATGGCATTGCGAACAAGGTTGAACACGATCTGCTCCAGTGCGACCTGATCACCGCGCACAACCAGGTCTTGCTCTGCGGCATCTACCACCAAGGTGACGCCGTTTTTCCGCGCTTCCGCCGATAGAAGAAGCTCAACGTTTCGCAAAACGCCAGCGACATGAACCTCTGTGTTTTCTTCCGGGGCCATACGGCTCCAGTTGCGAAGGCGCATGATAATCGCCGAAGCCCGCTTGGATTGATCGGCAATGCTCTGCAGCGCGCTTCCGACTGCCTCCATATCACCGCGCGCCGCCAGATGCCGGCCCGCTTGCGCCTGGCTGAGTATCGCGGTCAAAGGCTGCGTCAGCTCATGCGCCATCCCGCTCGCCATCTCGCCAAGAGCGTTGACGCGGGAGGCATGTGCCAGCCGTGCTTCGCGCGCGCTGATCTCGGCCAGGCGCTCGGCTCGCCGGGTGAACACGCGTTGACGCAGCCAGAGCGCCAAGGCCAGATAGACAAGTGAAGACAA
Organism: Martelella sp. NC20; assembly: GCF_013459645.1. NCBI lineage: Bacteria > Pseudomonadati > Pseudomonadota > Alphaproteobacteria > Hyphomicrobiales > Aurantimonadaceae > Martelella > Martelella soudanensis. Next base: position 40,619 of record NZ_CP054863.1, on the reverse strand, counting down.
GATAATCAGCGCGATCGCCAGCCCCCACGGAAGAAGCTCGGAGAGCGCCGGACGAATGCCCGCGCTGAGTTCAAGTGGCTGTGACCGGCTGCTGAGGCGCCTCATAAATTGCGGGCTCTGCGCCGGGGGCTCTCCTGTCAGAAGCGACCGATCAGGAAGAGCAAGCGAGCGCGTCACGGCGGGCTGTGACCAGAATTCGGTATCCATGCCAAGCAGCGACAGCCCATCCACTTCAAGAGCCAGCCCGTAGCGGGCATTCTCGTTGTTGGGGCTGCGCTTGATCAGCAGATAGCGGCCGGCATCGTCTGGGGCCTTTGTAATGACCAGTTCACCGCGCGAGCTTTCTGCGGCGGTTCGTATCATCTGCTGCTGTTCCGCCGGGAGACTGTCGCGGGTCGAAAGGACCGTTCCGCCCGGTGTCAGGGATACGAGATCAACGTCTTTTATCCGAGGATAGAATTGCTGGATCGTGCGCGCCACATTCAGGAAGACGCGGTCGCGGCCATCAATTTCGCTATCGGCAATTGCCGAAAGGGCGGTGAGATGTGCGTCATGCTGATCGGCCCGTTGTGATACGAGCCGATGCATGACCGTGGCCTCATCGTAAAACTCCGACATCAGCCGTCTGTGCTCGAAACCAACCGCGGCGGCAAGCATGACAACCGTCACAACGGCCCAGCCCAGAAACAGCAAGAGAGGGCTGCCAAGGATCTGGTAGATGCTTTGCCTGTTGTTCATGCCTTACGTTATCACCGCGCATCGCCTTAAGAAACTGTTCTGACTGACCTTCTGCACTGAACGGACAGACCGTCAGTACTGTTCTTTCTGTTGAGCCCACCATGTCTCGTAAAGGTCAGTCATTCCAGCCTCTTCGGGCGGTGTGTGCCTGACCAGGGCCCATGCCTGGGACTCGGTCGGAGCACGCAATTCGTTGGCAACCGCCTCTGTAGAAAGCCCATAAGGCTCACCTTCAGCATTTGAAAAGGCATAGAAAATCTCTGAAATGCCGGATAGCCGCATGGCGGCCAGACACATGGGACAGGGCTGACCACTTGCATAAACGATACAATTATCCAGCCGTGTTGTACCCAGTTTCTGACCGGCAACCCGCAATGCCAGAAGCTCGGCATGTGCGGTAGGGTCATTGTCGATGTGCATGAGGTTCACTGCTTTCGCGATGATCTCCCCGTTCTTCACGACGACCGCGCCAAACGGGCGCCCGCCTTCTGCGATGTTTTGATGCGCGATCGCGATGGCCTCTTGCATAAACTGTCCGGCATTCATCGCGCCCCCTCCTGCACCAGTATAGCAATAATTTCAGTGTATCCACTCTGGCGGGCGTGCTGAAGCGGCGTGACGCTGTTGTTGTCGGCAAGGTTAACGTCAGCTCCGGCGGTGACGAGTTGGCGAACGATCTCGGTGTGACGCTCTCCGCCGTTTCCAAGAATGATGGCCTCCAGAAGCGCCGTCCATCCCAGATTGTTGACGTGATCGATGTCCACACCTGCATCAATCAGCGTCTTCACCGTCTCGACATGACCGCGTTCGGCCGCCGGTATTAGCGCGGTGCCACCGAAACGATTGGTATCGGAAAGATCGGCGCCGTTCGCAAGCGTCAGCTTCAAGATCTCCAGATGTCCGCGCGCACCGGCATAAAGATACGGCGTGTCGGCAATGGCATCCTTTGCATTCACATCGGCGCCTGCTTCAATCAGCAACCGCGCGCTATCCACCTGGTTGGCATGTGTTGCCGCCAGAAGCGGCGTGCGACCGCGATCATCGCGCACATTGAGTGGCTGGCCGTTATTGATGCTATTGCTCATTGCTTTCAGCTCCCCGCTCTCAGCTGCGGCGAAAAAGGCCTGATCGGCTTGGGAAGCGGATGCTTCGTTTGTCGATATCATCATGAACGATCCTGCAAGTGTCAGAACGGCCAGAGAGAGCGACTTGGTTTTGCGCATTTTCATCTCCCGATTGGTTTCAAGCCAATCAGGTAGGAGTCGCCTCGTTCATTTTGAAATCACATATTCGTATGGGGGCGAATAGATGCGACATTCGATCTGGATCTGCGGCGAAATTTCGCCGAAGGAGGGTAAGCTTGTTCAGTCAGGAAATCCAGAATTTGCGTCGACACGCAACGATATCGTATCCGGTAGCCTACGTATTAAACGGAATTCGGCAGATGAACGATCGCCGCGCACTTTCTTGTGGCCGGTTTTGTGGAGTCGTTGAAGAGTACCTAGTGGTTTGATTCCAACGTTTGGAACCCTCGGTTTCGTGCGGTGATGATGTCCTCGGGATCGGCTTTCCAGACAAATGGCTTGGGACAGTCAGCATTGTATTCGCGCACGAAACGGTTGATTGCGGCCTGCAGATCGACGACGGAATGGAAGACCCCGTATTTGAGCCTTCGCCGTGTGAGTTTGGCGAAGAAGCCCTCGACGGCGTTGAGCCAGGAGCAGGATGTCGGGGTGAAGTGGAAGGTCCAGCGCGGATGGCGGGCGAGCCAGGCGCGGACCTTGTCCTTTTTGTGTACGGCGTAATTGTCGAGGATGACGTGGATGGCCTTGTCTTGCGGCACCTCGCGCTCGATGCGGTTGAGGAAGCGGATGAACTCCTGATGGCGGTGGCGCTGCATGTTCTGGCCGATGACCGTGCCATCCAGCACGTTGAGCGCGGCAAACAGAGTGGTGGTGCCGTGGCGCTTGTAATCGTGGGTCATGGTGCCGGCACGGCCCTTCTTCATCGGCAGTCCGGGCTGGGTTCTGTCGAGAGCCTGTATCTGTGATTTCTCGTCAACCGACAGCACCACGGCATGGGCCGGCGGGTCGACATAAAGACCAACGATGTCGGTGAGCTTTTCGGCGAAGGCTGGATCGTTGGAGAGTTTGAACTGCCTCCAGCGATGCGGGCTGAGACCGTGAGCCTTCCAGATCGCCTGAACCGTCGAGGCCGCGATGCCGGCGACCCTGGCCATGGCGCGCAGCGTCCAGTGTGTTGCCTCGTGCGGCGGCGGTTCCTGCGTCAAGCGGACGATCTCGGCAACACGCTCCGGCGGGACCGGCGCCTTGCCGGGTGGCCGGGACCGGTCATGAAGCAGGCCGTCGACGCCCTCATGCATGAACCGCTCCTGCCAGCGCCACACACAGGTTTTCGACTTGCCGGTCTCGGCCATGATCGCCGAGGTGCCCAGACCATCGTCGCTCAGAAGGATGATACGTGCCCGCCAGACGTGCTTCTGTGGGCTGTTCGGGGCCGCGACGATGGCGCTCAATCGCTGCCGGTCGTCGGGAGATACCGTAAAGGAAATGTTGCTGCGCATGCCGCAGACTCGCACATCTCAAAGCGGTTGGGAATCAACCAACGGACTCCTTTGATCCGATCAATCCACTAGCTTCTATGACGGCAACAGCTTACAAAAACGATGATGCAAGTGGAATCGGTTTTCAGGTTGCCGGACCGGGGGGAACACATTGAAAGAATATATCGTTGCGTGCGCTTTTTCTCTATGCGTTCCGCAGGTTCTCCATGCGGCCGACACTGCCACCGCGGCCCCGGAAGCCTCCGCAGTGAGCGCCTCTGACTGGGCATTCCAGATCACTCCCTATCTGTGGGCAACCGGCGTCACGGGAAAGGTTTCTCCCTTTGGCGTTGGGCCGACCGTGAATATCGACCGCTCTTTTTCCGAGGGCCGGGACGGGCTGAATATTGCCGGATTTGTCAATGTCTGGGGCCGCCACGACCGTTTCGTTCTCTCTGCGGACATGATGTATACGGATACGAGCGACGAGAACACATACGGGTTTCCGGGCACATCGCAGCTGCCGGCGTTTGAAGCGGCCGGCAAACTCAATACCAGGCAGTTCATGGCCACCGTGCAGGGCGGATACCGCGTTGTCGACACGCCCGCATTTACGCTCGACGCTTTGGCCGGCATACGTCTGTGGCATGTTTCCAATGAGATCACGGCCAGCGGACTTGGCAGATCAGTCCGTTATGACGAAAGCTTCGGCTGGATTGACCCCGTCGTCGGCGCCCGCGTGTTTTTCAATCTGACGGATCGCTTATCGGTTCAGGCTCAGGCCGATATCGGCGGCTTTGAGGTCAATTCCGATCTGACCTGGTCGTTCCTCTCGACGGCGAACTATACCTTGAACGAGCACCTGTCATTCTCAGCAGGCTATAAGATCGTCGACACCGATTACGAAAAAGACGGTCATGTCTATGACACGAGGCTGAGCGGGCCGGTTGTGGGGCTCACCTACCGGTTCTGACCAGGATTGATCTGGTCGCGAACATCCGCGATCGGAACGACAAGTCCCGTTGAGAACAGGATGACCCGGCCACCACACGGAAATGCGGTGGCCGGCACGTCTCAGTTGACCGGTTCGAACTGGAAAGGTTCGGCGGGCTTGAAATCCGCCGACACTTCGCCTGACTGCAACGTAACCATGTCAACGCCCAAATCCAGCATCCGGACCCCGGCTTCAGCCGAGAAATCCAGATTGTTCAGATCGACCCAGAACAGGTTCGGTGAAATCGCCGATTCAACATAAAACAGCTTGTCCTTGTGATCCGCGACCACTCTCCAGCGCGTGGTCGACAGGTTCGGCGCGTCCGGCGTGTTGATGCCATAGGGAACGGAAGCATTGCGGATCACGCTCATGGCGGCGGCCGCCGCGATACGCGGTTCATCCGACTGAACCACCATGTCGATATAGGTGTCAGCACGGGTAAAGCGATCGGAAGAACGGGTTGTGCCGGGCAGCACCTCACGCGGATTGACGTCCTGCCAATACCTTTTCACCGCCAGTTGCTGGTCGTATGGCGGATCGTTCGTCATGGTGCGGTATTGCGGGCCGTGATGAATGACCAGTTCGCCGTCCAGCCATTCCAGAATAGCGCTGTCGCCGCTGGCGTCCGAGAGCGAAAGATGCACCTTCGCCAGGCGTCCGGGCTGATCGGGAACGTCGGCGGTCACCACGTCGAAAGGATTGGCTTCCAAATCCTCCACCGCTTCGGCAACACTGCCGTAATTGTCCATGAAATACTGCGCCCAGATCGACAGCGACATTTCGGGCTTCGACCCGTCATTCTTCGGGTATTCGGACGCCACCAGCCAGAGCATGTTGGCCACCAGGCCGGCCTCGTTCATGCCATCCACGGTGGAGAAGTCATAACCGGAGACAATCATGCTTCCGTATTTCGACGTCCAGGTCAGTGAATTCTCGCCCGCCTCGCCATTTCGCTCCATGCCGCGCGGGAACACCCACAGGTTGGAAAGCATCGGCAGGCTCCAGTCCATGGAACGCGCCGTCAGGATGCGGTCTTCCGGACCATGATAGACAACACGGGTGCAGGCATCGGCGATCGGCGCCGCGGCCACCGAAAGCGCGGCGGCCAGTGTCAGGCTGCGCCAAAGCGATCTGTTTGCTTTCAAAATCATTCCTCCAGTTTGTACAGCGGTCAACCTTTGAACCTCAGGCGAAAAACCGACTCAACCAACTTGAATGGTCGCAAGCCGGTTGGTCAAGCTTAAGCGACGACAAACGCATCGCGAGCCACCTAAATCTGACGTTTGCTTGCGTTTGTCGGCCAGGAGTCCTTTACGGCACGCAAGCCTGCTTCGCCGATAATTTCTTGAATGTGCAGCTTTGACCTTCAGGGCCGTTGAACACAATGCGTTAGGACACGCTTTTGGGCGTCCGCCTACCGGAAACCAACCCCCAGAATGCCGGAGACTTTAAGTCACTTGATTCAACTCAAGCGGGTGTTCGTTGACATCGGCCGCCAAACATGTTGGCAACTCTGGGATGGTCGTGCGGAGCCTTCCGGGCTCGGGTGCAGTATAGAGGGGGCAGTTCAATCGTGCAGATCAACAAAGTCGTCATCATTTCGCTCCTTCTTTGCCTGCCGATCGGCATGTGGGGCGTCATTGCCCCAGATCAGATGGCGGCAAGCGTTCTGGGCTTCACCAGCTATTTCATGGTCGGGGCGAGTTGGTGGTGGCTGGGTCTCTGTTCGAGTTTCGTGCTTCTGGCCGCATTTCTGGCAATTGGTCCCTACGGCTCCATTCGCCTGGGCAAGGACGATGAAAAGCCGGAATTTTCCTATTCGTCGTGGATTGCGATGCTGTTTGCCGGCGGTATGGGGGCCGGTCTGCTGTTCTGGGGCGTTGCCGAGCCGGTAACGCATTTTGAAAATCCGCCCGTCGGCACGCCTGCATCGGCGGAAGCCGCGCGGCAGGCCATGGTGATCACCAACCTGCATTGGGGGCTGCATGCCTGGTCGATTTACGGCGTTTGCGCGCTGGTGATTGCCTATTTCACCTTCCGGCTGGACAAGCCGCCGTTGATTTCGACTCCGCTGCGTGGGCTCTTTTCCGGCCGCTCGTCCGATGTCGCCGCCACCACTGCAGACGTTCTTGGCGTCGTTGCCGTGGTCTTCGGCCTTGCCGGTTCTCTGGCGATGGGCGCCCTGCAGGTGCGCTCGGGCCTGACCGCGCTGTTCGATTTCCCCGCGATCAACGCGGTTTCGCTGGCCGTGCTGGCCGCCCTGTTTGTGATGTACATGATCTCGACGCTCACAGGCGTCGAAAAGGGTATGAAACTGCTTTCCGACATCAACATGATGCTGGGTCTGGCGCTCATGGCCTTCATCCTGATCTTCGGCCCAACGGCCTTCATCATGGAAACATTCGTAACGACGATCGGTGCCTATATGTCGCAGTTTGTCAGCATGTCGTTCCGCCTGTTCCCGTTCGAGGGGCTGACGGAGTGGTCGGCCAACTGGACGCTGACCTATCTGATCTGGTGGCTGGCCTGGGGACCTTTCGTCGGCGTGTTCATCGCGCGCATTTCCCGCGGACGCACCATCCGCGAGTTCTGCATGGGCGTCATCCTGATCCCGACCGCCTTCTCCATTCTCTGGTTCGCCGTTTTCGGCGGCGCCGGCATCTATGTCGAGATGTACGGTCCCGGTGGCCTTGCGTCCGTCATCACGCAGGATGTTGCCGCCGCGTTGTTCTCGTTTCTCGATTACTTCCCGTTCTCCTCGGTGCTCAGTATTGGCGCGCTGCTGCTGATCGTGATCTTCCTGGTGACGTCGGCCGACAGCGGCACATTCGTGCTGTCCATGATGACCACGAACGGAAATCTCAATCCGCCCGCCGCCGCGAAAATCGTATGGGGCAGCATCGTCGCCGTCATCACGGCGGCCACGCTTCTGGCGGGATCCGTCGATGTGGCAAGGGCCATGTCGACGCTTGGCGCGATACCGTTCTCCGCGATCCTGATCTTGCAGATCGTCAGTTTCCTGCGGCGATTAAGACGTGATCCCTCGCGCGAGAAACCGGTCGAGGCCGATACCAATGAGGTGATGTCATGAGGGCATTTGTCTCGCTGCTGATCGTCATCCTGCTGGCGGGCTGCTCGTCGGACCCTGTCAGGGTGGGCTCCAAGAACCTGGCGGAAAGCCGCGTTCTGGCGGAAATGTTTGCCCTTCTGCTGGAAGAGGAGGGCGTGCCGGTCAAGCGCATGCCCTCGCTCGGTGCCACGGGCGTGGTCTACCAGGCGCTGATCGACGACGACATCGATCTATATCCCGAATATACCGGCACGGCGCTGGCGTTCCTGGGCGCGCGCAGCAACGGTGATGCAGACGAAGCCATGCGGGTGGCCTCCGAGGGGCTCGCCCGCAACGGCCTTGTCCTGCTCGACAGGCTCGGCTTCGAAACCGATTACGTGGTTTTGACCCGGCCAGCCATCGCGGCCGCCAATCGCCTCGATGACATCTCCGATCTTGCCGGTGCGGATGGCAGGCTGCGCCTCGGTGTCACGCAATCCTTCGCGGAGCGACCCCGCGACGGGCTGGAGCCTTTCCTGGACCGGTTCGGCCTGACATTCGAGGATATCGAGGTGTTCAGCGAAACGAGCCGGGAGGGCATGTATGACGCGCTTCTGGAAAGAAGCGTCGACATCATCGTCGGTCTCTCCACGGATCCGGAGATAAGCGATTACGAGCTTGTCGCGCTCAGCGATGCCACGGGGTTCTTTCCCGTCTATCAGGCCGCGCCGCTGACATCGGACCTCGCGCTGGAGCGGACTCCCGACATCGCCGCCGCCATGCAGAAACTGGCGGGCAGGATCGACGACGACATGATGCGGTCGCTGAACGCCGCTGTGCGCCTCGATGGCCGGCCGGTCAACCGCGTGGCGCGGCAGGCGCTTTACGACCTCGGCCTGGTGGCGAAGCCGCCGCGCGAGCGCATGCCGGTTCTTGCCATCGCCATGGGGCCGGAGACGATGGGTACCGATGCCGGCATCGAAACGCTGCGCGCGGTCCGCAAATCCATGCGCGGCCGCGACGTCAATCTTCTGTCGACCAATGTGCCGCTGGAAGCGATGGCAAGCGGTGAAGCGAGGCTGGCGCTGACGCCGGCGCTCTCCGGCTTCACCCTGACCGATGGCCGCGTGATCCGCGATGAACGTGTCGAGGCGATCGCCGCCATCGGCTCGACCTTCCTGCATGTGTTGACGCGCTCCGATGACCGCGCATTGCCGGAAGGAACGCTGACGATTGCGACGGGACCGGTGGGGTCGGCCTCGCATACGCTCGCGCTGGCCGTCGCCCACAACAGCAACCGAGACATCAGCGTCACGCCGCTGGATGACTTTGGCGCACAGGCTGCGTCAGCGGTATTGCGCGATGGCGATGCCGATCTGGCTTTGATCTTTGCCGCAAGAGGCCGTCAGGATCTGGTCGATCTTTTCGCGCGGTCGGACGATGTCACCCTTGCCGATGTTGCCGGCTGGTGGACCAATGCCGACCGTCTTTCCATGCCGGTCATGCGCGAGGCGCAGATCGCCGTGGGCACATATCCGGGCATTGACGAGACCGTCGATACGCTTTCCACGCAAATGATCCTGTTCGGACCGGCCACATCCGACCGGTTCTTGATCGGCCAGCAGGGCCCCAATGCGTTCTTCGATGAGCCGCGACCGCTGCAGGATAAAAGCGTGGCAGCCATAAACCGGAATCTCGGCCTCCACGCAGCGGTCGACCCGCACCTGCGCCGCGCTGCCGCGCTGACGCCGGAAGTCAATATCCTTGACGACCGGATCAATCCCTATCCCGGTCGCGCGATCCTGATGATCGCGATCTTCGGGTATCTCATATGGGCGGGCTGGCTCTTCGTCAGGCCGGAACGTAAAGGCGAGAGATAGCGAACGAAATTTTACGGAGCGCCTGTTTGAGTGGCTCCAGCAAACCAAATTATCAGGATGTCGCATGTTATTATGCCCTTTAGCCCAGGTAGAAGAGCAACGTCTTGCCCAGATGCTCGAGAATGACCTTCAGGCCAGGATATCGATCAAAGACGCCGGCGAAAATCACACGCAGAAAGTGGGTCGCCGTCTCGTAATTCCACCCCATGTCATTTTGAATAGTTCGTCGCACCCTTCAAGTTCATAAGATTTGACTTGAAAATCGGACTGGTGAATGAAGACCGGGGCAACGAGTGCTTCGAGAAGTTCCTAAAAGACGTCGTGGCGAGGGCATTGTTCGCTGTGCCGATGAAAGGGGCCTTTCGAAGTTCATTCTTCAATGAAGCCGCCAACCTGCTATGCGGTCCGATTTGGGTTCTGCTGGATACGACCAAGTCGCCATTCAGCACCGCAATGTCGCCGCTTCAAGGCGCACGCTCGCGATCCGCTTCTGGAAGGGAAGAGCTGGCTTAACCAAAGTGGTCGCCCCTGCGGCGAAACAACCCAAAGCCCAATGTGCAAACGCCCTCAGTCTGGCACTAGATGGGTAGATCAAGATCGGTAAGGGGTTCGGCGCCGATCGGCACGATAAGCCTTCGAAATATTTCAAGCGCGTGCGTTCGGGGGCCGCGGCGAATAAATACAGCCGTCTTTTAGCCCTTGCTCGGCCCTTCAGTCCTTTTCGAGGTAAACGGTCTGGGTGGGGAACGCGAAATCCGCACCGTGGGAGTGAACGATTTCGACGATCTTCAGGAAAACCTCCTGCTGGATTGCCAGCCACTCGGCCCAGCGCGTGGTCTTGGTGAAGCAGTAGATCATGATGTTGAGCGAGGAGTCCGCGAATGCGTCGAAATAGACGAGGAGGGTTTGCTGCAGGTCGATATGTTCGCTCTGGTGCAGCATGCCGCGGATATCGCTAACCACGGCGGCGACCTTGTCGGCGTCTTCGTAGCGAAGTCCGATCGTGGCTTCGATGCGGCGGTTGCGCATCTGCCCCGGATTTTCGACGCTGATAGAGGAGAACACGGAGTTGGGCACGTAAAGCGGACGCTTGTCGAAGGTCATGATCCGGGTCATACGCCAGCCGATTTCCTCGACCGTACCCTCGATGTTGCGGTCGGGAGAGCGAATCCAGTCTCCAAGGCGAAACGGTCTGTCGAAATAGAGCATCACACCGGAAAACATGTTGCTCAGCACGTCGCGCCCGGCAATGCCGATGGCAATGCCGCCAAAACCGCCGAAGGCCATCAGGCCGGAAAGGCTCAATCCCATATGCTCGCCAAACAACAGCAGGAGCAGAAGAAAGATCATCAGCTTGAGAATGCGGGCGATGCTGGTCGCCGACGTTCTGTCGCTGCCCTTGCGTACCTGATCGGCCGTCAGCCGGTTGATGAGGTGGAAGCCCTGTTGCATCAGTACGAGGCCGAGGGCAACCAGAGTGATATCGTCGATCATTTCTGGCTTGACGGCTTTGATTCTGAAGTGAGCAAGAAGCTGATCGGCTGTCTTGTTGAGCGTGAGCAGAAGACCGGCAGTTGCTCCAAGAAAGATCGCATGGAGGGTGATGCTGTGCGACAACGCCTCGTGGCGGCGCATGGCGAGGCTGCTGAGAAGCATAACGGCAACGAGTGCGACGGCAATGCCTGCATTAATCCAGTAAACACTCATGCAGTAAACCTGGCTGGAGCTGGTCCATTGACAAAAAATCCATGGAAGCGCTCAATCAAATCTTCTGTCGCATCTTGAGGATGCGAGATTTCGTCGACCCGCCGCGACCGTACCGGTCTGACAGTTGTTCCGGCCATCCTGAGAAGGCCTCTTGCCCATGTGGTTCGCCCACGGTCCTTCATGAGCGCGCCGTTACACGCCATTCGCGTGGTGGCTAACGGCCCGGTCTGGAGACCGCCCTCGCCATCTATCGCCAACATGCCGGTAAAGCTGTTGCAGCCGTAGATCTGACCCTCGTCAGTGATTGTAAAGTCCGGTGGTTTGCCATCATCGCTCCGGTGATTGCCATTGATGGAGCCGACCATCCATTCGGTGCCTGAAAGAAGGCTCAGCGTGTCGCCGCCGCAGCCCTGCAGCGTTTCGATTGCCGTTTCGAGCGTGACGGCCTTTGGAAAAGATCGGCCGCTAGTATCATCCTGGCATATCCCGTCACGTATGACGGCGACCAGTTTGAACGGCGCTGAACCGTAGCGATAGGCTCCGTCGACGATTTCCGGTTCGGGCAGAAGAAGATTCAGCCGGTCGTCACCGTAATTAATGTTTAACGCCATGCGACCGTTGGCGATGATGGCGCGCCAACCGGGTTCATTGCCCTGCTCCGCCCACAGCTTATCCGCCTCTGCCAGTACGCCGAAGCATTCCGACAGGTCCTTTCCGTCGAACGTCACGAGCGCATTCTTGCCCTTGCTCCAGAAAACCGTTTCGCCGTCGTCGGACTGATATTTGGCGCCATCCGCGGAGATTAGCGGGGCGAGGTGGTAGAACTGTGTGTCGGTTTCGATCACCGCATCTTCACCCTGAAACCTCGCCTCCAGACGGGTATGCCCAAACATATAGGCGCTTTCGAAAGTCGCAGGCGTGAATGCCGACGGCATCAACTGTCCGAGATCGACATTCTCTTCTCCCGCGGCAATCGGGGCAGGCGCGATTACCCAGCGGTTGGTGCCATCGATCCGGATGGCGGCGGAGAAATCGGTCTTTACGCCCGCCGGGATGTCGAGTGTGAACGGCCATGGAATTTGCTGGCCGTTCGCCTCGGTGCTGTCCGTCGCAAACAGTGTGTTATGGAAACCACGTGCTTCGACCACGAGTTCGGCATTGTCGTGCAGAGCCATGCGCTCGCGTATGACGGCTTCGCCGGAAATCAAACGTATGTTCTGAGCATGTGCGGTCGTTGCGGCAAGAAAGCTTGCTAGAAGCGTCAGGACGCAACGGGACATAGTCTTTCCTTTGTCGTCTTCAACGGGTGAAAAGGCACGACGCGCAGGAGACGGCTCCGCATTTCGTCGCGGAGCTGGTCGAACCACCGGCGAGGCCAGCAGTTACAGCACGGCAGGCCACGGACATGGCAACACACTATTTCTAGGTCACCGCAACCGCCTAAACAACATGTCAGACCGAACGGTTGACCGTGTGCAAGCGCGGTGATTATCAGCAGGTTCGGTTGGTAGAAGCGCAAACTCTGCCTGCCGGCAGTTTCCGGTGGCTCCGTGCCGATCGGCGTCGAACCCTATGTCGATTTACATGCGCAGACAATTCGACATGAACGTCTTCGGCGCCGTCACCATCGCCAAGGCTTTCCTGCCGTGTTTTCGCGCGCGGCGCAGCGGCTTCATCATAAACGTCACCTCGATGGGCGGAATGATCACCATACCGGGCATCGTCTATTACTGCGGCAGCAAATTCATGCTTCTGTGGTGTTGGATTTCCGAGGTCATGCGCGCCGAAATGGCACCCTTCGGCGTCCATGTGACGACGCTCTGCCCCAGCTCGTTCCGCACCGACTGGGCGGGCCGCTCAATGGTACGCACCGGCCGATCGATTCTGGATTTCGATGCGCTGTTCGATCCGGTCCGCGCCGCGCGGCGAGAAAAGAGCGGCAAACACCTCGGCGACCCCGACAAGCTGGCGGCAGCCGTGCTGATGCTGATCGCTTCCGATAGCCCGCCGCCGCAACGCCTTCTGGGCAGCGACACGCTGCGTCTCGTCACGGAACGGATCGACCGCACGAAGCAGGAAATTGCCGATTGAGAGAATCTGACCTGCCCGACGGATGGATGATTAGAGTCGCCCGATGACGACTGCCGCCGACGCCTCCGTGACGCGGTTCCTTGGGCGCTGTGCGTCGGCCAGCGCAGCTCCCTCCTGGGTCGGGCGTTCTTTCGCTTGAAAGACCCGGCATGGCTCCCGGCGACCCTCGTTCGGACTTCGGCGAGGCCGCAAGCCCGCTGCCTCGGCCAAGACGCGGATCGCTCTTCTCCAGCTCGAAAGTTCGGCTTGGGACCGCGAAACCTAGAAAGACACAGCTCGAATAGATGGACCGCTTCAAAGGTCATTATGGGATACGAACCAACGACCCCGTCGAAATGATATTCAATTGAATAAACTGCCAGTGGCCGAACGGCGACGTCGCCCCTGGCTGATGAAATTGCCGCCACTAAGCGCGGGCAGGTCTCCATGGCTGTTTCCGACTTCATTCTGGTCATTTTGAGCCAGGATTCCAAAGCGGAAGGTTGGGTTCACGCAGTAAAGCGTGGCAGCCCGCCAAAAGCGGTCCGGGAAACTACGTCTCGCGTACAGCGCTTCGCGCCATCGCGGCGATAAGGTCTGTCCTCGTCACGATGCCGATGATGCGATCGTTCTCCAGCACCGGAACCGCGTCGACCTCTCCATCGGCCATCATCGGCAGCAAGGCGCTCAACGGGGTCGTTGCCGCCGCGCGCGGACCGCGCACCTGCATGATGTCCCGGGCGATTGTCGGCTTGATCTGTTCGCGACCGAGCATGTGCCGGAACGCGGGAATGAAGCTGCGATCGTGCTTCAAGCCCTCTCTCGCAGCCTGACTGATGAGGTGGATCTGAAAGATCACGCCCACGAATTCCCCGCCCGGTCCGACCACCGGAAGTGACGTGAACCTGTGGCGTTCGAACAGATCCGCGACCTCGAACAGCGTGGTGTCCGGACCGACCGTAATCAGATTGCGCGACATGATGTCGGTGACCGTCATGGCGCCGGTCTGATGGCTGGCTGCCTGCAGCTCCGCCGCTCCGATGAGCCTTGCCAGATCTTCTACGCCGAGGTTCAGGGACTGCCGATACCGTTGCAGGATATCGACCAGTTCGGCCTCGCTCAGCCCGAGGCGCTCGGCAGGCGGCTGATCGCTCGTTCCCTGGACATTCTGCTCCTCGAACTGCCGGAATGGGTATCGCCGTCCGGTCGTGCGCGCGTAGATCCAGGCGATGAGGACGAGAAGCGTTGTTCCGGTTGCCACGGGCGTGATGGCGAAACGAAACCCTAGTTCCTGAATGGCATCGGGGCTCATGGCCGCGGTCATGGCGACAGCCCCGGCCGGCGGATGGACGGCGCGGGCGAGGCTCATGAGCGCAATCGCAATGCCCACAGCCAGGGCGATGCGGAGCGACGGCTCCGAAACGGTGAGACACACGGCAACGCCGACAATTGCGGCAAGCGTATTGCCGACGATTGCGGACCATGGCTGGGCCAACGGGCTGTTGGGCACTGCGAAGATCAGAACCGAAGTCGCGCCGAAGGGCGCGACGAGATAAAGCCCGAGCCTGAGATCCACTGTCGGCGCCAGGACGAACAGTCCCACGATGACAAGACCGAGCGTGGCGCCGAGACCCGCCCGGATGGATTCCCGAAGGGAAATGGGCGCCATCGCGGGCCCGATAGCCCGGATCAGACGGCCTGTGATTGTCATTGATTTCGTCATGGCAACCGAGCTTCATTCTACCGCGATCTGGACCAGATCGGTCTGGTCGTATGATCGTTCTCCTCGTTATGTCGATGCAGACGGGTGTGCAACAGACCATGCCGAGCAAATATCCCAACCACTGCACCTTCGCCTATGGTCCTGGCGCAGGATGCTTCCACCTTGACCGAATGCGCTCCAGTCTCTCTTGCCACTATGTCTTGGTCTCGACGAGTTCTGCCAGTTGCGCCACCACGGTGCCCCAGCCATCGTGAAACCCGAGTTCTTCATGTTTCTCACGATCGGCACGACTTTTATGCAGCGCTTGCGCGCGGTAATGTGTGCCCTCTGGATGATCGGAAAGGGTGATGATCGCCGTCACAAAGCCGTTTGCGGCAGGTCGCCAGCCTCCGGTCAGCGCGTTCGTGTAGATGATGCGTCTCCCGGCCAGCACATCGAGAAAGCAGGCCGAGAGGTGCGGCACGAACGGCCCGTCATTCTCGCTCATTTCAGTGACGAACGCTCCGCCGGGACGAACGTCCAGGCTGACGACGCGGCAGATCAGGGGATGTGGTATCCACCATTTTGCAAGGCGTTCCGGATCCACCCAGGCGTTCCATACGCGGTCCCGCGGCGCCTTGATGATCCGGGATACCTCGAGATCGAGTTCAGCGATCACTGTCTGCATTTCTGCCCTCCTGTTCCAGCATTACAAAAGCCTCCAGCCGATCGGCCTGGGTTTCCCATATTTTTCTCTGCTCCGCCAACCACCGCTCGGCATTGGAAAGGCCTGGTCCATCGATCACGCAGGTGCGGGTTCGCCCCGACTTTCTGGTCCGGATCATCCCGCTGTTTTCAAGAAGCCGAATATGCTTCATGAATGAAGGCAGCCCCATGTCGAAAGGACTTGCGAGTTCGCTGACGCTGGCCGGCCCCTGCCCTAGGCGGGCAATGACGGCACGGCGCGTCGGATCGGCGAGCGCCAGGAAGATCGAACTGAGATCGTCGGGCATCTGCGATGCGGCTGTTGCCATCAACCTGCTCCTCAATCCTGTGCGGCGCCGGCCAGATTGGTCTGCCCGCGCACATATGTTCCAGCCGACCCATTGCCCGTGTTCTCAAGACGGCACATGATGAGACCCGATGGCGTTCGCTCCTCGGAAAGAAGTTTGAAACCTGATGGCGCTCGCGTGTCGCCAAACAGCTTTCGCCCCTGGCCCACAATCACCGGCGCGATCGCGATACGCAGTTCATCGACGAGGTTCGCAGCCAGGAGAGACCGGCCCAATCTGCCGCTGCCATGCACCTGAAGTTCGCCGCTCTCCTCCCGCTTCAGGGCGGCGACCGAGGCTTCAACATCGCGGTCCAAAACCGTGACCGGCCCCCAGGCGACATCGACTGGGGAGGTGGCCGCGACATACTTATGAAGCGTGTTGAGCCGGGCGGCGTTGCGATCGGCTGGATCGGTAATGGCGGGCCAGACAGCCGAAAACTCTTCATAGGTCCGTCTTCCGAACAGAAATCCGGATGCTGTCGCCGCCCATTCTTCCACGCGTTTCTCCAGGGTCGCATCAACGAAAGGCACAAACCAGCCACCGCGTTCGAAACCATCCGACCGATCCTCATCGGGGGATCCCGGCCCCTGATAGACCCTATCGAGCGACAGGAAATTCAAAATGACAACGCGCATTCCAGCCTCCGGCATGATAGTTTTCCTTTTAGCCAACTATCATGCCCGAGTACTTCGCTCAAGAGGAAAGTGAACTCCAAACGTTCCCGGTAATAAGGGATGCTCCTCAAGCGCTAGGATCGAAGCGAAGGCTAACCCGCCCTGAGTTCTTCTGCCGCTCATGGCATTCAGCTTTGCCCGTCTTCTGTATATGCTTGCCCGAGCGGAACATTTTACGGGGAGGCTCCTGTCGTGATGGGCGGAACGGAGAACGCATCAGGGCTCAGCGATTTTCTGCTGGAACTTTACCATGACGCCTCGGAATGCACGCCCGACGAACTGCGTCTGCGCGTACTGAATAACCTGCAGCGCTTCATTCCCTTCGATTTCGGTGTGTGGGGCGGCGGCTGGGCTGACGGCCGGCTGGTCACGGACCTGACCGTCCTCAACCAAAGCGAGGCGATATTGGGCGAATGGGACACTGTCGCCCAGGAAGATGCCTTCTGTGGCCGATTTTGGCACCGCCAATCTCATCTGAGAACGGCGGTGCAAAAGTCGGCCACGGAAGCGGCGGAATAATTCGTCCGCGGGCGGAGTAAAATCCGGCCACCTATTTTCCTTCTGCAATGAGCGCAGGAGGGACAGAGGATCTACACCGTGGAACTTTATCTGAAGGTTCGTCTGGCCGTCTCGGAAGGGATGAGCCGACGTCAGGCAGCCAAGCACTTCAACATATCCCGCGACAGCGTAGCGAAGATGTTGTCGTATTCGACGCCTCCTGGCTATCAGCGACAATCACCGGTCCGGCGGCCGAAGCTGGACGCGTTCGTTTCAACGATCGACCACTGGTTGGACGAAGACAGACACGTACCGCGCAAACAGCGCCATACAGCCAAGCGTGTGTTTGACCGGCTTCGTGATGAGTGCGGGTTCACCGGCGGCTATACGATTATCAAGGGCTATATCCGGGAGCGGGAACAGCGCCGTCAGGAAGTCTTCGTGCCGCTTTCTCATCCGCCCGGCCATGCGCAGGCTGATTTCGGTGAGGCGACGGTCGTGATCGGCGGTGTCGAGCAGAAAGCCCATTTCTTCGTACTCGATCTTCCGCATAGCGACGGTTGCTATGTGCGGGCTTATCCGGCGGCGGTAGCCGAGGCTTGGGTCGATGGCCACGTCCATGCGTTCGCCTTCTTCGGGGCCGTGCCTCCATCAATCGTCTATGACAATGACCGCTGCCTTGTGGCGAAGATCCTGCCTGATGGCACGCGCAAGCGGGCAACACTGTTCAGCGGGTTCCTGTCCCATTATCTGATCCGGGATCGCTATGGCCGCCCCGGAAAGGGTAATGACAAGGGGAATGTCGAGGGCCTTGTGGGCTATGCGCGGCGTAACTTCATGGTCCCCATCCCGCAGTTTCCAACGTGGGATGCGTTCAATGCCTTTCTGGAAGAACAGTGCCGCAAGCGCCAGCGCGACAGGCTGCGTGGTGAGAGCGAGATGATCGGTGAACGGCTGCAGCGTGATCTGGCTGCCATGCAGTCCTTGCCAGCCTCCCCATTTGACGCCTGCGATCAGGCCAGCGCCAGGGTCACGGCACAGTCTCTCGTTCGCTACAAGACGAACGACTATTCCGTACCCGTCGCCTACGGTCACCAGGACGTCTGGGTCCGAGGCTATGTCGACAAGGTGGTGATTGGTTGCCGCGGCGAGATCATCGCCCGCCATCCCAGGAGCTTTGATCGGGAGGATGTCATCTTCGACCCTGTGCATTACCTGCCGCTGATCGAGCAGAAGATCAATGCGCTGGATCAGGCAGCCCCTTTGCAGGGCTGGGATCTGCCGGAGGAGTTCGCGACACTGTGCCGTCTGATGGAAGGCCGCATGGCAAAGCATGGCCGGCGAGAATACGTGCAGGTTCTTCGACTGCTGGAAAGCTTCGATATGGCTGACCTGCATGCGGCGATCAAGCAAGCCATTCATCTCGGTGCGATTGGCTTCGACGCCGTCAAACATCTGATTCTTTGCCGGGTGGAGCGCCGGCCGCCGCCACTTGATCTGTCGATCTATCCCTACCTGCCGAGAGCAACCGTGGAGACGACATCGGCGAAGGCGTATATGGGCCTCCTGTCATCGGGGAAGGGAGAAGCGGCATGAGCACCGAAGCACCCGAGATCCTGCTTGCCCACGACCTCAAGAGCCTGAAGCTGCCGACCTTCCAGCGGGAGTATCAGAAACTGGCCCGGCTTTGCGCCACCGAGGGCGTTGATCATATCGGATACCTCACCCGGCTTGCCGAGCGGGAAATGATCGAACGGGATCGCCGCAAGGTCGAGCGCCGTATCAAGGCAGCCAAATTCCCGGTTGTCAAAAGCCTCGACAGTTTCGATTTTACCGCCATACCGAAGCTCAACAAGATGCAGGTGCTGGATCTGGCCCGCTGCGAATGGATCGAGCGTCGCGAGAACGTCATCGCTCTCGGCCCCAGCGGAACCGGGAAGACGCACATAGCGCTCGCCCTTGGCCTGGCCGCCTGCCAGAAGGGCCTGTCCGTTGGCTTCACCACAGCAGCTGCCATGGTCAGCGAGATGATGGAGGCCCGTGACGAGCGGCGTCTCCTACGTTTCCAGAAGCAGATGGCAGGATACAAGCTGCTGATCATCGACGAACTTGGCTTCGTGCCGTTGTCAAAGACCGGCGCGGAGCTGCTGTTCGAGTTGATCTCGCAACGCTATGAGCGGGGCGCCACCCTGATCACCAGCAATCTGCCCTTTGACGAATGGACAGAAATCCTGGGATCCGAGCGACTGACTGGCGCTCTGCTCGACCGCGTCACCCACCACGTCAACATTCTCGAAATGAATGGCGACAGCTATCGTCTCGCCCAAAGCCGCGCCAGAAAGGCTGGCTGAAACCCTTCAGAAAATCGCTACGCCGGTATGAGACCCCCGCTCGGGCTACGCCCTCCCGCGGGTCTCATACCGGCGTCCAAAGTGGCCGACTTTTGCTCCGCCCCGTGGCCGGTTTTTACGCCGCCGTTGACAGGCACGACAAGAAAGTCGGCCGCGGTGCCCCAGATCTCGCCAAGAAGGTCCAGCGCAT
Organism: Martelella sp. NC20; assembly: GCF_013459645.1. Classification (NCBI taxonomy): domain Bacteria; kingdom Pseudomonadati; phylum Pseudomonadota; class Alphaproteobacteria; order Hyphomicrobiales; family Aurantimonadaceae; genus Martelella; species Martelella soudanensis. The sequence goes on along the minus strand of NZ_CP054863.1, from coordinate 21,148 downwards.
CCTGTTCCGAACACAGGGACGGTCCGTCGGTGGAAATGAAATAAAGGCTGTGTCCATGACACGTCTCGATGCTCATGCCGGGTCTCTCCGTTCGAGAATTGGTGCCACTGCGCATGGGGCTTTCCCATTGCTGCTCGCTACAACTTCACGCCAGGCAGTCGACAGGCCTGTTCCACCCAGCTCTCGATCAAGGCCTCATTCAGCTTGTCTGTTTCGTGGATGTTGAAATAACGGGTCCCTTCCGTCTTCGAGCTTTCCGGAGGGACCGGTGACAGGGACGTCCCGCGCATGAAGGTCAACTGAACATATCGCTTGTAGCAATACATCGAGAAGAACCAGCCATCGTCCTTGCCATAGAGGGGCGTATTCCACCGGACGGCTTTGCTCGCTTCCGGATAGACGCGCTCCACGATCTTGTTGAGCCGGCGCCCGATATCGCGTTTCCAGCCGGGCATCGCTGCGATGTAGGCCTGAACGGCTTCATCGCCGTCGCCTTTGGGGATCTGCGGATTACCGCTCGACAGCAGCTTCGGTTTTGCGGCGTCGGTCATCGCTGGTCCCCTCCCGCACACAGGCCCGGCGTTTCGCGCATGTAGGGCAGAGCGAACAGGTAGAGGCCTGTCAGCAGCATCAGTATGAGGGGGAGCAATGGCAGGTAGAACACCCATTCGGCCGGCTCGGGGCGTGACGCCGCAACCATCGCAACGATGACTGTGCCAATAAAGATAATCGACGACCACCTGTGAAACTGCCGGATTGCGATGTTGAAAGTCATCTCGTCTCCTTCTGCTTGCCGATGCAGGTCATTGCTGCTCGAGAACGTTTTCGAGATTATCGAAGAACATCGCCCAGCCGCCCTTCGCGCCGCCATAGGCCTGATCCTGGTCTGGCTTGAACCCAGATTGTTCCATCCTGAGGCGCGTTCCGGCGGAGGTCGGTGTGAGCGTCCATATCACCACGGTCTCGAGCCCATAGGCCTGCCACGTATAGGACAGTTCCCTCTCCTCCTCGATGGTCAGGACTTCGCAATTCACCGATCTCCAGTCGCCCGTCATCGTAAACGCCGCGCCCGGATCTGGCCTGAAATCGTTTTTCATCAACCACTCCTGAATCAGATGCGGCTGCGTCAGCGCCCGCCATACGCGTGCGGGTGAGACGGCGAAGTCGCGCTCGACGACGACGGATCTGGTTTCCGGGGGAATCTCGGTTATAAATCGGCACAGGGGTTCGACGCCGAACGGCACGATAAGTATTTGAAATATCTAGAGCGTATGGGAACCTGCTGCCGGGCCGAATAACAACGATCACTCCAGACATCCCGCCTTTAACGAGGACCGTTCGTCGCCCTGAACTCGTCAAGAAAGCCCAGAAGCGTCCTGAACGGTGCGGCATGGGTCAGCGTCTTGCGATAATAGATCGCCGTTGGAAACTGATAGAGCGGCTCATCAAGCGACAATACCTTGATATCGGGTCCCGAAAACCGCTCCAGGAACGGTCGCGCGATGAAGGCGACATAGCGTCCGCTGCGCACCAGTTCCAGGGTCGCCAGCAAGGACTTGGTCTTCACCGCGATATTGAGGGATCGCCCGGCCTTCTGCTCGATGCGGGTCAGGACGCGGTCGATCAGTTCGGTGTCGTCCTGATAGATCACGACCGGCGATTCAAAAACGTCGTCGAGCTTGACGCTTTCCCGCTTCGACAGCGGCGACGGCAGACCACAGGCAACCGCGAAGTCCACGGTCACCAAGGTGGACCTGACAAAGCCTTCCTCCTGAAAGGTCGCGTTGTCGGAGCCAAAGACGACATCGGCGCGTCCTTCCCTCAGCGCCGCCAATGCCTTCGCGCTGACCGCGATATCGAGATCGACCTCGAGCTCCGGAAACTGTTCCTGCAGCCTGCGGATGATATCCGGCAGGTAACAATAGCCCCAGGCCATGCCCGCCGAAATTCTGAGCGCGCCGATCCGCCCCGTCGCCAGATCGCTGATCTCCTCCCGCGCCAGCGCCAGTTCATCCAGCATGCGGCGCGAGCGTACGTAGAGCCGTTCACCCATCGCCGTGAGCACGATGCCCTTCTGGCTGCGTTCGAACAGCCTGCAGCCGAAGATATCCTCGATATTCTGTACCGACTGCGTCAGCGCCGGCTGCGACAGGTTGAGGTCCTGCGAGGCCCGCTTGATGCTGCCGGCATCGCTGACGGCGACAAAGCGGCGGGCCAGATGAATATAGGTATCCTGCATATCGGCTTTTCCAATATCAATTTCAAAATTGATATTAGTCATGAATACTACTTAAGGCTACTGATCCCCCAAGGAATTTTTGGGAGGACATGTATGCGAGCGATCTTCTGCCTGTTCGATTCGCTGAACAAGACGGCCATAGAGGCCTATGGCCTGGGGTCTGTGAAGACCCCGAATTTCGATCGGTTTGCGGAACGCTCCATCGTTTACGACAATCACTATGTCGGCTCTCTGCCCTGCATGCCGGCGCGCCGTGACCTCCATACCGGCCGCATGAACTTCATGCACCGAAGCTGGGGGCCGCTCGAGCCGTTCGACAACTCATTCCCGGAACTCCTGCGCAATGGCGGCATATACAGCCATCTCGTGACCGACCATCTGCACTATTTCGAGGATGGCGGCGCGACCTATCACAACCGCTTCACCAGCTACGACTTCATTCGCGGACAGGAATACGACCCGTGGAAAGCCATGGTCGAGCCCCCGCTGGAGCGCTTCCGCGAGATCTATGCCAACAAGCACTATCCCTTCGGCGAAGGCGAGAAGCCGCACGGCCGTGCGGCGGTGCGCTTTCAGCATGCTATCAACAACACCTTCCTCACCGAGGAGGAAGATTTTCCCGGGCCGCGCTGTTTCGCCTCTGCTTTCGATTTCCTTGATGTCAATCACAAGGCCGACAACTGGCTGATGATGCTGGAATGCTTCGACCCGCATGAGCCGTTCCGCGCGCCGGACCGCTTCAAGGAGGCCTACAAGACCGGCTGGAACGGCGGCGTTCTCGACTGGCCGCTTTATGCCAAGGTCAATGACAGCCCGGAAGAAATCGCCGAAATCCGCGCCAACTATGCGGCGCTCGTTTCCATGTGCGACGAGTATTTCGGCAAGCTGCTCGACTATATGGACGAGCACGACATGTGGAAGGATACGGCGCTGATCGTTTCGACCGACCACGGTCTGCTGCTGTCCGAGCATGACTGGTGGGGCAAGAACTTGCAGCCCTACTATCAGGAACTCGCCAATATCCCGCTGATGGTTCATGACCCGCGCACGCCGGAACGCGGCGGCACACGTTCGGATCGCCTGACCCAGACCCATGACCTCATGCCGACGCTGCTCGACCTTTTCGGGGTGGATGTTCCTGCTGAAGTCTGCGGCAGTTCGGTGCTTGCCGAAGACGACGAACATGAAGTTGCGATCTACGGCATGTTCGGCGGGCCGATCGGCGTCAATGACGGGCACTACGCCTATTACATCTATCCGGAGGATCTCTATGCGCCCGGCCTTTACGAATACACGCTGATGCCATTGCATATCCGCGCGCCCTTCAGTTCCGAGGAAATGAAAACCGCCGAGCTTCGGGAACCGTTCGGCTTCACCAAGGAGATGCCGATACTGAAGATCGACGCGCTGATGAACGCGGCGCGCATTCCGATCCATGACGGCGAAGCGTTCCAGGATATCGGCACGCGGCTTTACGACCTTGAGGGCGATCCGCAGCAGGAAAGCCCGTTTCGCGACGAGACCATAGAAACCCGTCTTAGGGACGCGCTTTGCCGCGTGCTTGCAGACCATGACTGCCCGGAAGAGATCTACACGCGATACGGACTCGCGCCGGCCTAGAGAATCTACGCATCGGACATCAGTTACAGGATCAAAGGGAGGAAAAAATGGGACTGCTTTCATCGATTTCAAAAGCCGGCTGGACCGGCGCCATCGGCATCGCCACGCTGATGGCGGGCACGACGCTGTCCGCCAACGCCGCCGAGCCGATCACCATCCTGGTCAACAGCTCGCCATGGTATGCGGGCTTCGAGGCCGTGGTGGACCAATACGAGAAGGACACCGGCAACACCGTCGAAATCGACAGAACGCCCTATGGCGGCCTGCTCGAAAAGGCCCGCAATGCCGTGCGCGGGCAGGAAAGCCCCTATGACCTCGTCAATCTCGACAATGGCTGGGTGGTCGAGTTCTACTCCGGCGGCTTCCTTTCACCGTTCAACGATATCGATCCGGACTTCAAGCTGCCCGACGAGGCGATCACAGCCGGCGGCTCGATCTACTGGAACGAGGACAAGCAGTGGCCGACCCCCGATGGCGGCAAGCTGATGGCGTTCAGCCCGAATGCCAACGCCCATCTGTGGTACTACCGCTCCGACCTTATCGACACGCCGCCGGCGACCTATGACGACGTGCTGGCCAATTGCGCGGCGCTCAACAATCCGCCCGACATGTATGGCGCGGTGCTGCGCGGCGAACGCGGCAACCCGATCCGCTTCGCCTTCACCCCGCATATGCTCGCCTATGGCGGCTCGATCCTGAAGGACCCTGAAAACGGCGACTTCACCGTGACCTTCAACAGTCCGGAAGTGCTTGAGGCGCTGAACATGTTCCTCAAGATCAACAATGACTGCAGCGTGGACAATCCGGGCTCCGTTGGTCAGAGCGAGATGATCCAGCTCACCGTCACGGGCAAGGCCGCGCAGGCCGGCATTGTTGTTGCCGCCCAGGCACAGATGGACGACCCGCAGAAATCGATCGTGGTCGACAAGATCGGTTATGCGCCGATGCCCTATCCTGCCGGCGGCAAGCCTGCAGGCGTCTTCGGAAGCTGGCAGATGGCCATCCCCGAAAACATTTCGGATGAGCGCAAACAATCTGCCCTCGAATTCGTCGACTACTTCATGACCGCTGATGCGCAGCAACTCTACGCCGAGGCGGGCGGCATTCCGGTGCGCTTCGACACGCTGCGCGGGCCGCTGTCCCAGGACGCCAAGTATCGGTGGATGGAGCCCTACGCGACCGTTGCCGAGAACGCGACCCAGGTGCTCCTCTACAAGGAAGGCGCGCAGGTTGAGGAAGTCCTCGGCCTCAGGCTGAACCAGGCCCTGATCGGCGAACTGACACCGGAAGAAGCGCTGAATACCGCAGCAGAGGAAATCCACGCTATCCTCGAAAAATCCGGCCGCAAGACCGGCATGCTGCAGCCGCTCTAAGCGGACGTTTCAACACAGAAATCCGGGGCCGCCAATGGCGGCCCCGCCCTTTCGCCGGAGTTCTGCATGTCGCACAAGACGCAGCCAAGCTCGCATGTTGGCAAGACGGGTCCGCTCGAGCCGTTATGGGCCTTCATCGACCGTCATTTCAAACTGCTGGCGATCCTGCCGGCCGCCGCGTTCTTCCTGGCGCTGAGCGTGTTTCCGCTGATCGAGCTGTTCCAGATGGCGGCTTCGACGATCACCTTCGAAGGCGGCGAACTGGTTCGCACGCCCGCTTTTCTGGAAAACCTCGCCAAGCTCGCCGACGACTGGGTGTTCCGCAGGGCGATGGGCAACACGCTGATCTTCGTCCTGGTTGCGACAGCCTTCGAGATGGTGTTCGGATTTGCGCTGGCGCTGGCCGTCAGCGAAATCGTGCGCGGTCGCGGGCTGGTGCGCACCGGCATGCTTCTGCCGATCCTCATCCCGCCGGTCGCCATCGGCAATATGTGGCGGCTGATGTATAATCCCGAATTCGGCGTCATCAACTGGCTTTTCGGGCTGGTCGGCATTCCCCCGATGGACCTGCTCGGATCGACGAGCACCGCGCTGATCGCGGTCATCATCGTCGATATCTGGCACTGGACGCCGCTGGTGTTCCTGATCCTGCTGGCGGGCCTTGAGGCGCTGCCGGAAGAGGTCATGGAAGCCTCGTCCATCGATGGCGCGAGCTACGCCCAGAAGCTGCGCCACATCGTCATTCCGCTGATGTGGCCGGCGCTGATGGTCGCCTTCATCTTCCGCTCGATCGTTGCCTTCAAGGTGTTCGACCAGATCTATCTGCTGACGTCGGGCGGCCCCGGCACGGCAACCGAAGTCATCAGCCTCTACGTCTACAAGGTCTTCTTCAAACAGAACCAGCTTGGCTATGGCGCGCTGATCGCCCTGATCACGATTGCCATCGTCTGTGCCTATCTCGGCGCCTTCGCGCTGGCGCAGCGTCGACTGGCGAGGGCACGCTGATGGTCAGAAAACCCGCAAAGAATGCAAGCATCTGGGCGTTGGTCGCATTCGCGCTTCTGCTCGTCGCCGCTCCGTTTCTCTGGATCGTCGTCGTTTCGCTCAAATACCAGATCGCGATCCTGATGGGGCAGTTCCCCTTCGAGGCGACATTCTCGAACTATCAGCAGGTCCTGTTCGGTCGAAGCTCGGATTTTCCGCAAAACCTCCTGAACAGCTTGATCGTCGGCATCGTGAGCACGGTCGTCGTGCTGGCGATCGGCACACTTGCGGCCTATTCGCTGGCGTGGCGGCGCAGTTCCGGCATGTTCAGCGCGATCTTCCTCGCCTGGACGTTGATCTTCAACATCGTTCCGCCGATCACGCTTGTCGGCCCGTGGTACGTGATGTTCCGCCAGATCGGCCTGTTCGACACGCTGACGGCGCTGGTCCTGACCCACATCGTCATCAACCTGCCCATGACCATCTGGCTGATGATGGCGGCCTTCGACAATATTCCGAGAGATCTCGAGCAGGCGGCGATGATCGACGGATGCCGGCGCACCACCGCGTTTCGCAAGATCCTGCTGCCGCTGGTCGTGCCGGGGCTCATTGCAGCCGGGCTGCTCGCCTTCATCTTCTCGTGGAGCGAGTTCTCGATCGCCCTCAATCTGACCGCCAAGGACACGATGACCGTTCCTGTCGCGATAGCGGCCTATGCGGGACAATATGAAATCCAGCATGGCGAAATGGCTGCCGCATCTGTGCTGTCGGCGCTGCCGGCGATCGTGCTCATGTTCCTCGGCCAGCGCTTTATCGTGCGCGGCCTGACCGCCGGTTCGGTGAAGTAGAGTTTAAACGCATTGTCGCGAACGTCAGGTGGTTCGACCTGACTGCGAAATGCTCTGGGAGACAAGAATGTCCACTGTCGAGCTTCAGTCCATTTGCAAGAATTTCGGCCGGTTCCAGGCCCTCAGCGATATCAACCTGTCGATCGCCGAAGGCGAGTTCGTGGTGCTGGTCGGTCCTTCCGGCTGCGGCAAGTCCACCCTGTTGCGCATGATCGCGGGGCTCGAGACCATATCGTCAGGCACGATGAGGATCGGCGGCGAGGTGGTCAACGACATGGAAGCGCGCGAGCGCGACATCGCGATGGTGTTCCAGTCCTATGCGCTCTACCCGCATTTCAGCGTCGACGAAAATATCGGCTTTCCGATGAAGATTCGGGGCGAAAGCGGCGAAGCGCTCGCCACCCGCGTCAAGGAAACCTCGAAGACGATCGGCATGGACGCGCTGCTCCATCGCAGGCCCAGGGACCTTTCGGGCGGCCAGCGCCAGCGGGTGGCGATGGGGCGGGCGATCATCCGCGATCCGCGCGTCTTTTTGTTCGATGAGCCGCTTTCCAATCTCGACGCCAAGCTGCGCGTGGAAATGCGCCACCAGATCCGTCAGCTTCACCGCAGGCTCGGATCGACCTCGATCTACGTCACCCATGATCAGGTCGAGGCGATGACGCTGGCCGACCGCGTGGTGCTCCTGAAGGATGGAGAGGTCCAGCAGGTCGGCCCGCCGATGGAACTCTACACCCGCCCGGCAAACACATTCGTCGCCGGGTTCATCGGCTCGCCGGAGATGAACTTCATCGACGCGCGGATCGAGCAGCGTGACGGCAGGAAGACCTGCGTCCTTGTCGACGGGCGGGCTGCCGCCGTGACAAATCTGCCTGAGGGACCGGTGACACTTGCCATACGTCCGGAAGACCTGGCCCTCTCAGAAACTGGCATTGCCGGCAGGGTTTACGATATCGAGGTGCTCGGCTCCGAAACGCATGTGGAAGTTGATATCGGCGGAACAATCGTAACATGCGCGCCCCGCGGGATCATGCCGCTCCGGCTAGGCGAGACGGTCCACATCACGCCCACCCCGGACAAACTGCATTTTTTCGACAAGCAGTCCGGAAAACGCCTCGAGGCGTAGTGTCAAAGCAAGCCTTGAAACCCTGCTTCGTGTCGGGCCATTGCCCGGTTGGGGTCGGAACAAGATGGGGTGGTTGCCGCCCTCCCCAGACGGCATCGCAGTGTGCCAGAGGTGTGATCTTCAGAGGTCACAAAGCGGAAAGGACGGCAAATGAGCTGCGGAATGTTTGCATGCCAGGATATCGGCTCCGTACAGTCGCGATAGCACCATCGGCCATATCGGCGAACTCGCAATCCCGATAGCAAACGGCGTCATTACTGCCGATGACATCATTGGCAACCACCATGATCGCCGTCTATATCGCTCACGCCTGCGCCAAGACGTCTGAAACTCCGAGACAGAGGTGCGCATCAGCGCTTCCCCAAGGATCAAGGGGAAGCAGTTCCGTCATCAGGCTAGACAGCTTTTGCTGTGGCGCGCTGGCGCGCCAGAATGCCGAGCGCGGAGGTGATGACGCGGGCAAACGACAGCGCGCCCATCCCATCGATGTCGCGCTCCGGCATGAATTCGACAAAATCCATCGCGGCGATGCGGCCGCGTTTGGCAATCCCGAACAGAAGGTCGAGGGTCTGAAAATAGGAGAGCCCGCCCGGACCGCGCGCGATTACGCCCGGCACAAGCGTGGAATCGAGTGCATCGGCATCGAAACAGACGATGACATCGGAACCATCCGGGATCATGTCGAGCGCCGGCGCGAGGCCGCCGCGATCGAGCTGATGGGCGGTAAAGAGGCTGGCGCCCCACCGTTTGGCATCCTCAACGTCCGACGCCCTCGCCGAGCCGATGCCGCGCGCGCCGACCTGAATGATCCGCTCGATATGGCCCATTTCGGATGCCCGGCGCATTGTCGACGACAGCCCCATGTTCTCGCCCATGTGGGAATCGCGCCAGTCGATATGGGCGTCGATCTGAACGATGGTATATTTCCGGCCGGTTTCGGAGAGAGCGTCGATCATCGGGATCGGAATGGAATCGTCGCCGCCGAGCAGTACGGGAACGGCCCCGCGTGAGACGACCGCGCTGACGGCCTTGCGGATCGTGTCCCGGTTGCCTGCCGCATCATTTTCGTCGAAGGGCAGGTTGCCGCAATCGACGGCGCGCAGCCCGGCCTCGGGAAACACCGGGCCGCCGAGGTCGAAGTCGAAATGGTCGACATTGGCTGTCAGGGGCGCGGTTGCCCGTCTGAGCGCATCGGGACCATTGCGGCAATAGGCGCCGGCGCTGGCATAGGGCGTGGCGCAGGGTGCGCCGATGATGGCGATCGGAGCGTCGAGCGTGGTCAGATCGCCGCAGGCGTCCAGCCCGAGGAAGGTTTTGGTGTCGGCGCCTGCGCCGAAAAGAACGCCGAGATCGACGGATTCAGTCATGTCTTCTCCTTGCCTGCCAGGTCCGGGACGCGGGCAGATCGCTTGTCATTGTTTGAATGCGGATTGTCCGCGCGGTCAGTGCCGTCTTGGCTGCAGGTATCCGGCATAGCGGCGCTGAACGAGCTGGAAGGCGGAGACCAGCACGAAGGTCATCACCAGATAGATGCCGGCCGCCGTCACGTAGGGTTCGAACTGAATATAGTCGTTGAGCGAGATCTGCCGGGCAACGCCGGTCGTCTCCAGAAGCGTCACCGTGCTCGCAAGCGAGGTCGCATGCAGCATCATGATCATCTCGTTGCCGTAAAGTGGCAGCGCGCGGGTCAGCATGGCCGGCAGCAGGATGCGTCGGGCCGCGGCAAGCGGGGGAATGCCGAAGGCGCGCGCCGCTTCGATCTCGCCGTGCGGAATGTGCCGAAGCGCACCGGCGAATATCTCGGTGGTGTAAGCCCCGGAATTCAGCGCAAGCGCCATCAGGACGCAGACCATCGGGCTCGAAAGCCAGGGCCACAGAAAACTCGTCTGGATCAGTTCGAACTGTGCCAGGCCGAAATAGATCAGGAAGAGCTGCACCAGAAGCGGGGTTCCGCGAAAGACCAGCGTATAGGCGTGAACCGCGCCGCGGATCGCACGGTTATTGCTGTTGCGCAGGAAAGACAGCGGCACGGCGATGGCAAAAGCCAGAAGAAGGGCGAAAAAGGTCAGCACCAGTGTCAGTTTCGCGCCTTCGAGAAACAGGCCGCTGTTTTCGGCGATGATATCCCAGTTCATGCTCCGGCCTTTCTCATTCCCGCATTGAAATGGGTCGCGACACGCGCGAGGCAGAATGTGGAAAGCAGCGTGAGGGCCAGATAGAATGCGCCCGCAACGAGATAGAAGGTAAAGGGCTGTCCCGTCGCCTCAGCTGCGCCCTTGGCCCGGAACATGACGTCCTGAAGTCCGATCAGCGAAACCAGCGCCGTTGCCTTGGCCAGCACCAGCCAATTGTTGGTAAACCCCGGCAGCGCCAGCCGGATGAGCTGCGGCAGCACGATCCGGAAGAAGATCCGCGCCCGTCCGAGGCCGAAGGCCTGCGCCGCCTCGATCTGGCCGTGCGGAATGTTTTCCAGCGCAAAGCGGAAGGTTTCGGTCATATAGGCGCCGAAAATCAGCCCCAGCGTCGCAATCCCGGTCGCAAGCGGCGGAAACTCGACCCACCAGTCCAGACCCCAGAGCTGGAACAGCTGGTTGAGCAGCGCCGGCAGGCTGTAGAACACCAGCAGGATCATGACGAGGTCCGGAATCCCGCGGACGATGAAGGTGTAGGCCTGCGCCGCACCCCGCAACGGCCTGCTGTGCGAGCGCTTAGCGAGCGCTGCCGCCATGCCGATCAGCGTCGACAGCAACAGCGCCGCGAAGGCCAGGAGAAGGGTCATCCCTCCTCCCGCCAGGATCGTCCAGGTGTAATCGACGAGCATATCCGTCAGTCGCCGAAATACTGGGCGTTGAGCGCATCCAGCGTGCCGTTTTCACGGACGATCTCGAGGCCCTTGTTGATCTCTTCCAGAAGCGCGGTGTTTTTCTTGCTGATCGCAATCGCCACGCCCTCGCCGAATTCCGGCGCGTCCTCGCCGGTCAGCTGCGGGCCGACAAGCTCATAACTTTCAGCCTTGTCGCCGCCCAGGAAGCCTGCTGTGATCTGTGCCTGATAGCTGAGCACGACATCGGCGCGCTTGCTTTCCAGATCGAGATAGGGCGCGCTGCCGGTGTCGTAGCGCTTGATATCGGAGTCGGCATAGACGCGGGTGACATAGGCATCCATCGGCGTGCCGCGCTGAACGGCGATGGTCTTGTCGGCAAGACCTTCCGGCGTGATCGTGAGATCTGCATCACTGGCCGCGACGAAGCGGAAGATCGGATGGCTGTAGATGTCGCTGAAAGCGATGACCTTGCGGCGCTTGTCGGTCACCGTCAGCTGCGAAATCAGCGCATCGTATTTGCCGCTGATGAGGCCGGGGATCATCCCCTCCCAGGCGGCATTGGAGATGACGCAGTTAAGTTCGGCGGCTTCGCACACGGCCGTCATCAGGTCGATGTCGTATCCGACGAGCTTGCCGTCCTTGTCAATCGATTCAAATGGCGGGAAGGTCGCATCCGTTGCGACGATCACCTTTTCGCCGGTCTGGGCGGAAGCCGTGCCGGCGGCAAGGGCAAGCGCGATGGCGGCGGCTGAAAGCAGTCTTTTCATAAGTCTGTCCTCTGTGGTTTTAGGGGGTGGAGCGGCAGTTGCGGAACGATCCGGTCTGCCATTTCTTATCGGCGCTCGGCGTGACGATGCGCCCGGTCAATGCCGCAATTGTCCGGCCAGGAATTGCTGCATGCGTTCGCTCTCGGTCTGGTCGAACACGCGCGACGGCGCGCCTTCTTCCTCGACGCGGCCTTGATGCAGGAACATGACCTTGGTGGAGACGTGGCGGGCAAAGCCCATTTCATGGGTGACGACCACCATGGTGCGGCCCTCTTCGGCGAGCGCCTGCATGACCTTGAGCACCTCGCTCACCAGTTCCGGGTCCAGCGCCGAGGTCGGCTCGTCGAACAGCAGGACCTCGGGGTTTACGGCAAGCGCGCGGGCGATCGCCACACGCTGCTGCTGGCCGCCGGAAAGATGGGAGGGATATTTGTCGAGGACGTCCAGGCCGAGGCCAACCTTGGTGAGGTTCGCCTTCGCCAGCTCGGTCGCCTCGCGGCGCGACAGACCCAGCACGCTGATCGGCGCTTCGATAATGTTGGACAGCACGCTCATATGGGACCAGAGGCAGAAATTCTGGAAGACCATGGCAAGGCGGGTGCGCATCAGACGCAGCTCGCCGCGGTTCAGCACCCTCAGCATGCCGTCGCGGTCACGCACTGTTTCCAGTCTCTTGCCATCCACCGCAATCTCGCCCTCATGCGGGCGTTCCAGAAAGTTTATGCAGCGCAGGAACGTACTTTTGCCCGAACCGCTGGAACCGAGAATGCTGACGACATCGCCGGCGGCCGCACGCAGCGAAACGCCTTTCAGCACTTCGTGCTGGCCGTATGATTTGTGAATGTCGCTGACGGCGAGTTTGTCCATTTCATACTCCGGAGCATGCCTCTGGCGGAAGATCTCCCGCAGAGCGGGCCGGGCACCGGCAAACGCCGGTGTCTAATTTTGAGGCACAATAGATGCGTGTCGTATTTTTGCGCAAATGATCATTCTTCAGGCGATTCATGATCTGTTTTCATCAATCGAGCGCAGGCAGCGTGTCGATCATGTCGTCCTGTCCGAAGGCCGCCAGTAGCCAATGCAGGAACAGGCGCGGGCCGGCCCGCTCCAGGCTGTGCAGGTGGGCAACGACATACCAGCCGCCAAAGGCATCGATCGAGAAGCCGAACGGCCTTATAAGACGGCCCTGTCGGATATCGTTGCGGGTCAGCGTTTCGCTGGCAAGCGCAAACCCGACGCCGTTGAGCGCAAGGTCGATGGCGATGCCGAGATCGCTGCAATAAAGGTGGCGGGCGCGGTCGAAGACATCGCCGTGGCCGCATTCGGAAAGCCAGCGCCGCCACTCGGCCCCGTCATCGCGGTGCAGCAGAAGACAATTTTTCAACGCGCCCGCATCCGGCGTCGCATATTCCAGACGCTGAAACAGCACCGGCGAGCAGACAGGCGTGATGTCGACATCGGCGAGACGCGCCGACCACCGGTTTGGCCATCCGCCCTGCCCGAACATTATACCGAGATCGACATCCGCTGTTTCAGGGACGAGATGGTTTTCAATGAGCCGGATGTGGCACTCGACCGTCGGGTGCCTCTCGCTGAAATCCGCGATATTCTTCGCAAGCCAGGCGCTGGCGAACATCGGCGGACAGGCAATGTCCAGCCGCCCGCCGGCAAGCGGCTGTTCGGACAACATGACCGCGGTCGACAGGATATCCTGCAACGCCTTCGCAACGGTCTTGTGGAACAGTTGCCCGGCATCAGTGAGCCTGATCCCCCGCCCGGCCTTCTCGAACAGATCATAGCCGAGATCGCCCTCCAGCCTGCGCAGCTGATGACTGACGGCGCTATCGGTCAGGTTGAGCTCGGCCGCCGCCCGCGCCATGCTGCCATGGCGGGCGGTTGCCTCGAACGTCCTCAGCGTCTGCAAAGGCAGATGTCGCAGATCCTTCACGTCGACCTCAATGTTTCGGCGCCCGGTCATGGTGGACGGTTCGTCGCCTGACGCAACGACGACCGCCCAGGTCGGTCGCTCCTATCGTCTGGCGAGGTGAATGCCCGCCAGGGTGCAGCGCACCGAGCCGCCGGCGTTCTCGATCGTCGGAATGTCCAGCGCCACAATGCTTGCCGTCTTTTCTATCGCTGCAATCTGGTCGGGACGCAAGGCGTCGAGCGCAGTCGTGGAAAGGGCGAGCAATCGCTGATCAGGCGCCTGAAGCTCAAGCGCATTGCCGGCAAAGCGGGCGATCTGGTCGTTGTCGAGGGCAATGATGTCCCGTCCGGTTCGTCGCAACCTGTCGAGGATCTCGGTCCGCCGGTCGGGTTCGGTCATCATCTCCGGGCCGATCAGCACGAAACCGGTTCCGATGCACATCAGGACATTGGTGTGATAGATCGCCATGCCCTGAGGGTCGCGCGCGTCGAAGACCATCGGCTCGAAATTAAAGTGGGTCGCGAAACGCTCGAGCGCGACCGGGTCGGCGCGCTCGGAACGCACCACATAGGCGACCCTGTCGATGTGATCGAGCACCATGGCGCCCGTGCCCTCGAGGAACAGACCGTCGGCTTCCAGCCCCGAATAGTCGATGACGTCCTGAACGCGATAGTCGCGCTTCAGCGTTTCGATGATATCCGGACGGCGTTCGAGCCGCCTGTTTCGCGCCTTCATTGGAAAAATCGCGACATGCCCGCCGGCATGGGTAGAAAACCAGTTGTTTGGAAAGACAGAATCCGGCGTCTTATCTCCCTCGTCCTCGAACATGTGCACGGCAATGCCGGCTGAAGAGAGCATTTCGCCGGCGCAGGTGATTTCATCATAGGCCCGGCGCCTGAGGTCCTGCCCGGTTTCGGGAACCTTCTGAAACCGGTTGTCATTGGCCGTTTCGGTGTTGACGGTGAAATGATGCGGCCGGACCATGACCACGGCGCTCGCCGCCTGCGGCGAAAAGAAGAAAGGGCGCGCCATGGTTCACATCGCCCGCTGCAACATGCCGAACAGATCGCGCGGGTCGTCAGGATCGGCGATCATGTCGAGGTTCTCGTAGAGTTCTGTGCCTTTGATCCGCTCGGCGACATAGCGCAGCGCGGTGAAATCCTCTATCGCGAAACCGACGCTGTCGAATAGCGTGATCTGGCGTTCGTCGGTGCGCCCGGCCTGGCTTCCCTCAAGCACGCGCCAGAATTCGGTCACCTCGTAATCTTCGCCCATCTGCTGGATCTCACCCTCGATGCGCGTTTGCGGCGGATACTCCACGAAGGTGGTCGCGCGCCTCAGGATATCGGGATGCAGTTCGGTCTTGCCGGGGCAATCGCCGCCGATGGCGTTGATGTGGATGCCCGCCCCGACCATGTTGTCCGTCAGGATCGTGGCATACTGCTTGTCGGCCGTACAGGTGGTAACGATCTCGGCGCCCTCCAGCGCCTCCTCCGACGAGCGGCAGGCCTTCACCGACAGTCCGCTGCCTTCCAGATTGCGACATGTCTTTTCGGTGGCGGCGGGGTCGATGTCATAGAGCCGAACCGCCTTGACGCCGACGACGGCCTTCATCGCCAGCGCCTGAAACTCCGCCTGCGCGCCATTGCCGATCATCGCCATCGTCCCGGCATTCTTCGGCGCCAGATGACGGGCAACCATCGCCGAGGTTGCCGCTGTCCGGATGGCCGTCAGCAGTGTCATCTCGCTCAGAAGGACCGGATAGCCGGTGGCGACATCGGCCAGAAGCCCGAACGCTGTGACCGTCTGGTGACCCGTCAGCTTGTTCTTGGGATGGCCGTTGACATATTTGAAGCCGTAATGTCCGCCGTCGGAGGTCGGCATCAGCTCGATCACCCCGTCGGCGGAGTGGGCGGCCACGCGAGGCGTCTTGTCGAACTGGTCCCAGCGCCGGAAATCCTCTTCAAGCGCTTCGACCAGTTCGCTCATCATCGTCTCGATGCCGACATTGTGCACCAGCCGCATCATGTTCTCGACACTGACGAAGGGCACAAAGGCTTTTGTGGAAGGTGACGGCATTTCAACCTCTTTTCGTTTTGGTACTTTCAGGAAAAGCTATGCCGATTTGAATGCTAGCGAAAAGCGCAAAACTGTACTAAATTTGCGTCAATATTAGTAGATTTGACCATTAAAGATGATCAATTTGTATAATGAACGACACCATGGCACGGCCAAATACGTTCCCGATCGCCTTGACAGGGACATCATTTCGCATCTGCGCAGCGATGGCCGGGCCTCACTTTCCAAGCTTTCGGACACGCTGGGGATCGCGCGCGGCACGGTGCAGAAACGCCTCGACCGGCTGATCGAGACGGGAACCCTGATGGGTTTCACCGTGCGGGTGCGCGAGGACTACGAGGATGACAGGGTTCATGCGGTGATGATGATCGAGGTCGTCGGCAAATCGACGACCCAGGTCATCCGCAAGTTGCGCGGCCTGCCGGAGGTCTATTCGCTGCACACGACCAATGGCAGTTGGGACCTCGTCGCCAATATCCGCACATCGACCCTTTCGGAATTCGACAGGGTCCTGCGCGAGGTCCGGATGATCGAAGGCGTCTCCAACAGCGAAACCAGCCTGCTTCTGAGCAGCGTCTGACGATCGCCGACGGCCCCGCAGGTGCTTAACAGGCGCCGACCACCATTGATCAACGTCGGAAACCGCGTCTAACGCGATCTTATGTGTTATTCGGCGCGGCGCCAGGACCCCACACGCATTAATTACCTCAAAGATTTATCGTCTCGATCGGCGTCGAACCAGCGAAACAAGAGATTGTAGTTGACCTGCTTCATCATCGTCCGCTCGGAGCGGATCGAGAAGAAAGCCTGCAAAAGCGTGGCCCGAAGCAGCATCTCGGGCGGGATCGAAGGACGGCCGACGCGCGCGCACAGCACCTCAAGCCGACCGCTGAGCGACGCCAGAACCTCATCCGTCAGCGTCCGGATCGCTCCAACAGATGATGCGCCAAAACGCGTTCCTCCAGCCGTACGAAACCAAAAAAGGCTCATCCTCGTGATTCGATCGCCCGCACATGAATCCAACCCCGCAAATCAATTCCGAAAGTGAATCACGAACTCTGCGCGCCGACGAGGAATTTTGCCGCAGCCTCCTAGCCATTCGCAACCGCAGTACAGTCGATTTCGACGGACGCGCCGAGCGGAATCTCGGGGACGACGATGGTGGAGCGCGTCGGCGGGTTGCTCGGAAAGAACTCACGAAATACACCGTTCATTGGCGGAAAATAGTCGACGCTTGTCAACAACACGATGCATTTAACAGTTTGATCAAGCGAAGTTCCCGCAAGTTCCATCATGTCCTTGACATGGTTCAGAGCTTGCCTGGTTTCGTTTTCAACACCTCCAGACACCAGCTCTCCAGTTCCCGGTTTGGTACCCAGAACGCCGCCCACGTAGACCATGCCTTGCGCCTTCACGACACCGGAATAGGGCAACCCTTCCACGGCTGTCGACGGATAGGCGGTTCTGCCTTCCGCCCGCGTCTCGACAGAATTGATCGAAAGCAACAGCAAAGATGCGGCAACAAGAGTTAAATTCTTAAATCTGGTCATGTACATTTTCATTCCCTCTCTTTCATGAAGTTAATGATATTAATCTGCATATGCTTGGCGCCTTCTCCAGAAGGCATGCTCCGTGAAGCGATGCTCGCGCCCGTAAATCCTTCGGCGGTCCGACATGTATCGGGAAATGCCGCTGACAACGCGTTCCTGGTATTGGTTTATGGAATCTGGCGAGCCGGACAGTGACTTTGCTGCTGCCTTGGCTCCCTCGACCCCCGTCCAGAGTGCCGAAGTCATCCCGTGGGACGACAAGGGATCAAACGCAGCTGCCGCATCACCGATGGCAATCCAGCCGGGGCCGGTCGGGGTCGATAAAAAGGTTGTTCCGGCACTCGTCAGGGAAGGCGGGTTGTCGATGGCAAACCCGGCGGATTCAAGCCAGCGAACAATGTACCGGCTTTCTCCGATGAGTGTTTTCCAGGCCTCAACGTCATGCCCCAGCCCCCTGGGCATAAGGTCTGGATCAGAACAATAGTTGATCGCAAGGCGTTTGTCCTCGAGCAGCGCCGCATACCACCAGCCATTCGGGACGGCCTCGACCAGAGTTGCTGGCGTTGGGTCCACCTCGTTGTTTTCTTGCTCCAGGAAGTCATATGCTGCCACAAGCTTGTCCTGCCGGCTCAGTGTGGCGTATTGCCGTCCCACAATCATGTGACGGCCGCTGCCGTCGATCAAGAAATCGGCTGTAAACTCCAGGCCGGCGCAGGTTGTCACATGCCAAGCCTTGTCCAGCCTTTGAACCGAGGCCACGGCATCGACACACCGATCAATTGCTGGTCTTTTTGCAACTTCCTCGGAAAGTCTGAACTCGAATTCTGTCCGGTTGATTACGTAACCCAGGTTGCCGGCACAACCGGTCTGGTTCTTCTCGATGAGGCTGTTAGCGCCCCAGCTCGAAAACAAGACTTCGACCTTGCGATGCATGGGCGTCTCCAGGATAGCATCAAGTCCCAGTGCTCGCAAAAGGGGCACGGCTGCGGGTGCCAGACTTTCTCCCGGTTTTGCTTTGGCGAACCCCTCAGGTGCAATCCAAATTGCCGGCACACCTTCATTCGCAAGCGACAGGCTGGCCGCCATGGCGGCTATACCTCCTCCCACGACAATGACGCGGGTCCGCTTCATTGGTGCCAAACCACCGACCTTCAAGGCAACTGGCCATCGGTTGGCTGCCAGTCGAACCGGCTTTCGGCATTGCCCCGATCCACCTCGACAAAAACGGTCTCTGGAATACCAGGCACGCGCTGGTCTTGCGCCGGGCCGGGTCTGGAAACGACAAAACCCATTTCCTGCCAGATCCGGATCATGTTCTGGATCCCGTCCCAGTAACTCGCGTTTGCGTGGTATCCTATTCCCGTAACGCCACGCGCCCACCAATCACGATTGTTGAAGAACTTGAGGCGGTCTTCAGGCGAAAGATCCTCGCGCATCAACTGTTCATAGCTGTGCTCGGACAGGACATCCACCGGCAGCAGGGCAGGCCACCATACGGGTATGGGAAATTCGTCCTGCATTGCAACGCGCTGACAACTGAAGGCATCAGGTTGCCAGGGCAAGCCCATCCAGCGCGTCAAATCCCCCGGCATCTGCGGACCGATAGCTGGTGTATCGCCGGCAGTCGCCGTCTCGAAATCCAGCAAAAAGCCCAGATCCTGCACAAGGGAAGTGCGATTTCCGCGCGCGATCCGGAAAGGCTCGGCATTTTGGTCGGTATTGCGCTGGTAAAGCGGCGCAAGCCGAAGATAATAGGAGAGCTCGACCCCCGGATGAAACGCTCCCCCGGAACAGGGCTCCAATGCGGCTTCCGTAAGCGCATACGGACGGGCTTCGACCGGCAGATCATCGAGGTCCGAAATGTCATCGAGCGAGGGATCGTCGAAATCATTGATGAAATCGCCTGACGCCCAGCTTCGCAGCATCTCGTATTGCAGTTTGGGAAACTGAAACCAGGTCAACGGGCTTCCGTTATGATTTACACCGTCACCCGGCATCAACGGTATCTTGAGGTGCTGATCAATGAAGGCAGTTGGGGTGAGATCCGACGGATCGCGAAAATTCGCGAATACCGTTTGCCGGAACTCCGCATTCGCGTCACTGGGATCCGATAGTCTCTTCAAATATTCAGGGTTAGAGAAATCGCCGATGTTGAGCCAGCCCTTGCGCAGGTTTGCCGCGGCAGAAACCCATTCCATAAGCGCAGCACGACGAAATGTCGGATAGATATCGCGGCGAAACGAGAGAGGTCTCTGAGGATCGGGGACCCAACCCTGCTCCCAGTTCATGCTGTCAATAACATCATACATCGTGCTTATCGGCGGTATTTCGGGAGCAAAGTTGGGACCTACGCATGCCACCCAGGAACCATCTGCGGTCAGCACCTGGCCATCTGGAAGGGTCACAGTCGCGTCCACGCGCCCGTCGCACCAATCGTCATACCAGCCGTCATTGTCAGCGAAACTCGTAATCGGCGACTCACGCGGACTTGCGGAGATCCCGTCGGGGGGGACCACAAGGAGACGCCCGGCATCGTCAGTCCGGACCTGGCCGAGCGAGACATCGACGCTTTGCCAAAATCGACCTGTCATGCCGTACTCAGGCATTTCCCCGTCCCAGTTTTTTTGAGTACCTGAAATAGAAACTGGACCGGGATCGATGATAAGCATCCGCTCCCGCTGGTCCTGGGTTTGAATGAACTGATTTCGCTTTTGGGTCGGAAGCCCCGGAGCGTTCTGACCGTTGTCGAGAGGATTATTGAACCCGTACCAGGCGGCCTTGGTGTTTGCCACATGAACACGCCACTCGATCTTGGCGGTCTTGTCGGTAAGCTCTGAAATGACCCGGCCCTCACTATCAAAGGCATAGATACGAAACCGCTGGACCTGCTTCTTTATCTTGCTCGTACCGTCTTTGAATCCCCCCTCTGGATCCGCCGGTACACCTGGCAGCTCGGGCGCGTAAAACCATTTCTTGCTGCCTCCAACCCGACAGATTCCAATAGCTGGATAAATCCCTACCCGGGCAATCTTCGCACCTGGTTCGGCAGATTCCAGTGGCGGTACCGCTGACAAGGCGATTTTCGGGGAAAACGGTAAGTTGGCGACAGAAAGTCCAAGACCAACGCCGACTGAGGACAAAAAATCACGTCGCTTCATAATCGTTCGCTCCTTATTACTACTGCTTGCAATCCATCAATTATTTGGCCCGGCCGCCGCCATACGCGGGCTTGCGAACGCCGACACGAACGACTGCCGACAGGTTGAGGGCGCCTTCGATACGGATCTGCGCAAGGCCGATTGAGACGTTTTTTTGGGCTTGCCAATCGAGATCAGTCTCGAACCATGACGAAGCGGATGTCATCCTTGGTGCTGCCGTAGACGCGGTCGCGGTAGGAATCGATGGGCAGGTCGAACGAGCCGATATTCGGCGTCGCGATGGCGGACAGGATGATCGTGCGACCCTTGCGTTCCCAGCCATTGATACGGCTGACGCCGTTGATGCTGCCGAGACCCTCGACCAGGTTGCAGGCGAATGTGCTGACGCGGCCCTTGTGCGGGTCGAAGACGCTCGCCTTGAACTCGATCGAGCAGTTGCGTTTCGTCGGGCCGATTGCCGGGTACATTTTCCATTTCCCCACAACCGAGTCCTTCATCTCCTTTTGCGCGGCCGCGGTCGTCTGGTAGTCGGGCGCGGTTGAAACCGATGGCATGGAGCCGTCCGATACCTCGCAGCCAGCCAGACCGGCGACTACCAGAAGACCTGCCCCGACCAGCAATGACGACGTGACGTGAGAATGAGCGCGTTTCAT